>JAGRBF010000155.1:0-11086 GCA_020434205.1 Calditrichota bacterium
AATTGTTGCCGTTAAATGCCGTTTCATACGCCTGACCGGGGGTAAAATGGAAGGATCCGGCCATTTTTTCGTCGAAGAGGATATCCAACATGGGCTCCACCACATAGGGGTTAAACCCGATGGCAAATTCCCCCACGTAACGCGCGCCTTCGTCGGTATCCAGAATCTCGTTGAGTTTCTCCGTTTTATCGGCTGTTGCCGCCACAACTTTACCCGCTTTAAAGGTTAGCCGGATATCGCTGAAGGCGGTTCCCTGGTAAATCGTAGGGGTGTTGTAATGAATGGTGCCGTCGATGCTGTCCCGCACCGGGGCGGTAAAAACCTCTCCGTCCGGGATGTTGTGCTCCCCGGAACAACCGATTACCGGAATATCCTTGATGGAAAACCGCAGGTCGGTGTCGGGGCCGGTCAGGCGCACCCGGTCGGTTTTGTCCATCAGCGCCACCAGGGGCTGCATGGCCTTTTCCATCTTTTTATAATCCAGGGTACAGACGTTGTAAAAGAAGGTTTCGAAGGCGTCCGTGCTCATCCCGGCCATCTGGGCGAAACTCGGTTGGGGATAACGCAGGATAACCCAGCGGGTATTGTTGACCCGCTCCTTAAAATGCACCGGTTTGAGAATTTTTTCCTGGTAGAGGCGCATTTTATCCTGGGGAACGTCGGAGAGTTCCTTGACGTTCAGGCCGCCGCGAATCCCGATATAAGCGTCCATCTTGCGCATCCAGGCCAATTCCATTTCTCCGATCAGATCCAGTTGCCCTTCGTTCCCCTTCAGGAGAATCTCCCGGGTTACCGCATTCTGCTTGATCCAGACATAGGGGTTGGCTCCCACGGCCTGAGCGGTGCGGACCAGCGCTTTTACCAGATCATCGGGGATATCAAAAGCTTCGATCAAAACGTGTTCGCCGGCCTTCAGTGCGGTAGAATGGTGAATCAGAACGTCGGCCAAAGCCTGATTACGGGGGTCTGCCATGGGAGAATTCCTTATTTGATCAGTTTTCCATTGGAATGCAGGGCCTGGGAAATTTTCCGGGTGGCTTCCAGCCGCCGCACGATTAAATCCCGCAATTCGATCTCGTTGCGCAGGCGCTCCACCGGGTCGCTTATTTCCAGGAAATTTTGTTTTTCTTCAAGGGTAAATACGCCATGAGAGGCGATAAGATAGGACAGGGTTGCAGGGGAAATGGCGGCGATTTTTTCGCTGTCGGCTTCCTGCCCCAGAAAAGACATGATTTTTTCCAGAAATGCCCCGGCATCCCGCACCAGGTCTTCGGAGACCTCTCCGGGATCGGCATCGTCATCCTCCAGAAAGGTCACCCGGGCTTCCAGAAAAGATTTTTCGTCGACGGTATCCTCCAGGCGAAAGCGCCGGCTTCCCTCGGTGAGGATGTCCATGCGTCCGTCCTCATAAGATTTCAGCACTTTGGTAATGCCGACGGTACAGCCGACCGGGCAAAGTTGTCCGTTCTGGAAGAGGAGAACCCCAAATTCCTGCTCTTGTTCAATGCAGAGGCGAATCATTTCCTTGTAGCGCTCCTCGAAGATATGGAGGGGCAGCAACATTCCCGGGAACAACACCACACCCAGCGGAAAAAGGGGAATTTTGCGCGTTTGTTCCATGTCCGAATCCCGGCCGCTCAGGCCTGATTCGCCCGCGAGGATTCCAGGGTATATCCGGCCTCGACCACCGCCTTGCTGACGGCGTCACTATCGGGCTTTCCGGTAACCAGCACCTGGTGGTTTTCCAGGTTGATTTCGATATCATCCACCCCGTCAATGCTTTTGAGGGCGGTTTCTATAGTGGCCACACAGTGTTTACAGGTCATATCCGGAATGCTCAGCAGCAGGCCTTTTCCGGAGAGATCCTTGCCTTCGGTGGACATGACAAATCCTTTCAGTTGTACCCAGGCCAGCAGGCTAAGCAGTAAGGCGGCGCTTCCGTTTTCCAGCCAGGAAGGCAGCATTTCCATCTGTCCGTGCACCCAGGATTGTTGAGAGCCGCCCCAATGCCAGACCCAGTCGATCAGCAGGCCAAACAGCACCGAGGTAAGGGCGATGGAGGCCAGGTAAATAAAGAGGGTCTTTTTACCCAGTTTTCCGGCAATAAAAGAAATGGTGGCGGTATTGGTGGCCGGTCCGGCCATCAGGAAAATAAACCCGGCACCGGGGCTCATCCCCTTCATCATCAGCGAAGCGGCCACGGGAATGGAGCCGGTGGCGCAAACATACATGGGGATGCCGATCAGCAGCATCAGGGGATAAGCCAGCCAGGCATTGCTCAGGTAAGTTTCGATCCACTGTTGGGGAAGGGCGTAGGAGATTAATCCACCCAGGGCAATCCCGATGATTAACCACTTTGAGGTATCGGAAAGCAGTTCAATAAACCCGTAATGGAAAATCCGGGAAACAATATTGCCCTCATCCCCGCTTGCGGCGGATTTCGCCGCGGGGGCGGCCGGGGCCATCGCCACCTCCTCCTTTATCCCCATCCTCACCCAGGCGCCGGTCAGCAAACCGCCGGCCAGAGCAGCCACAGGGCGGGCAACCGCCAGGAGGGGACCCATCAAGCCGTAGGTCGCGGCAATGGAATCGATTCCGGTGGTGGGGGTGGAAACCAGGAAGGAAACCACCGGCGCTTTACCGGCCCCTTGTTTATCCAGGTGAGCCGCTACCGGAATAACCCCGCAGGAGCACAACGGCAGGGGCACGCCAAAAGCGGAGGCTTTCACAATAGCGCCAAAGCGGTTTCCCGACATGTGGCGATAGATAAGGTCCCGGGTAAAAGTGACGTGGAGAACGCCGGCGATGAAAAATCCAAACAGCAGATAAGGGGCCATTTCCCTGGTCAAAATCCAGATTTCCCAGAGGAGCCCCGAGAAAAATTCAGGCATAAACAATTCGGCCTCAAGGTTAAAAGCACCCGGCCCCAAATGGGCCGGGCAACTCGCTCAAAAGAAAGATAAGTCGACGAATCAGGAATTCAAAACCCTACAACAATTCCTTGACGGCCACGACCACTTTATCATAATCGGGTTCCATCCCGATTTTTTCGGTCAATTCGACATAACGCACCACCCCGCCTTTATCCACCACAAAAACGCAACGGGCAAAAAGGCGAATCTCGTCTAGTAGCACTCCGTAGGCTTTTCCGAAGGAACCTTCGCGATGGTCGGAGAGCATGGTAACCTTATCGATGCCCGCCGCACCACACCAGCGTTTTTGGGCAAAGGGAAGGTCCATGCTGACGGTCAGGATGGCAACATCATCGGAAAGATTGCCGGCAATTTCGTTGAAACGCCGGGTTTCCGTATCGCAAACCCCGGTGTCGATAGAAGGAACGGCGCTCAGGATCAGCACTTTGCCGGCAAAATCGGCCAGGCTTTTGTCCTGCAGGCTGAGGTCCACTGCGGTGAAATTCGGGGCCTTGTCGCCCACCCGAACTTCATTTCCCAACAACTGGCGCGGTTTTCCGCCAAATTCCATGGTTCTGCCACTGCTCATGTAAAACTCCTTTTGTTGCGGTTCACGTGTTTTCTTGATAACGCTCAAAACGCTTGTTTTTAGGGTAAAGAAATATTAGTTTACGTTCTCCCATGAGTCAACTCTTTTATGAGAGGGGCTCTCTACCAAAACCACTCACCTGTTTAACCGGAGGACAATTTATTATGTCGTTTGAACTCCCCCCACTGCCTTATGCCTATGATGCCCTGGAACCGCATATCGACCAGGCAACCATGAAGATCCACCACGATTTGCATCATGGTGGTTACGTTTCCAAGCTCAATGCCGCTCTGGACGGCCATGGCGATCTGCAGAGCAAAACCATTGAGGCGATTCTCAGCAACCTGGGCGCGGTGCCGGAAGGTATCCGCGGTGCGGTGCGCAACAATGGCGGTGGCCATTACAACCACAGCATTTTTTGGAGCACCCTTTCCGCCCACGGCGGCGGCGAGCCCAAAGGGGCCCTGGGCGATGCCATCAAAGCCGCTTTCGGCAGTTTCGAAGCCTTTAAGGAAGCCTTCTCCAACGCCGCGGCTACCCGTTTCGGCAGCGGATGGGCCTGGCTGGTCAAGGATGGTAACGGCAAGCTGTCGGTCACCTCGACCCCCAATCAGGACAACCCCATTTCCGACGGATTGACCCCCCTCCTGGGGCTGGACGTTTGGGAGCACGCTTACTACCTTAAATATCAGAACCGCCGTCCGGAATACATCGGCGCTTTCTGGAATGTGGTTAACTGGGATGCGGTCGCTTCCCGCTTCGAAGGCTAAGTTGTAACGTTGCTAAGGGCGGGTTTTTTACCCGCCCTTACAACAAGGGTCCTACCCGGGCAGCCACTTCTTCGAGATATTGCCGGTCTTCCTCGCTAAACGGATTCAGCTGATGACTGTCGATATCCAACTCCCCAACCAGTTTTTTTCCATTAAAAACCGGCACCACGATCTCCGATTTAACGTGGATACTGCAGGACAGATAATTGTCCTCTTTGGCGACATCCTGCACCACAAAAGTCTCCTCGCGTTCGGCAGCCTGTCCGCAGATGCCCTGTCCGAAGGCAATGCGGGTGTGGTCGGTGCTGTCCCCGACATAAGGACCCAGAATCAGCTCCCGGGGATTTTCCTCATCGACCAGGTAAAATCCCACCCAGTCGAAATAATGGACCTCATCCCGCAACAGGCGGCAAATTGCCTCAAGGCGTTCCGCAACAGTTCCGTTGCCGGCGATCAGGACTTCCGTTTGGGCGAGGATGTGTTGATAAAGTTCGGTTTTATTATTCATCAGTTGTATTCGTCGCTGGTCTTAACGGACGGGAGGGGATTTTAGGCCCATTCGCTATTCGTCCGTATCTACCGGTTCGACGTCCTTCCATTTTTTGTATTCGATTTGCGCCTGCCGCATCTCCCGCATTACCGAGAGCATGTTGGGATCATCCGCTTTGATATTCCGCAGGCGGTGTTTGCCGGTTTCGATGATGGCCTGATAGCGGGCCATTTTGAGATTGCGGATGCACCCCTGCAGGTAAACGGCCGGTTTTTTAAACTCGCGGTTGGCGTGCTCCACCTCCCGCAAGAGCAGATTGCGCAGTTCGGGACTTTCCGTTTCGTTGAGCACCAGGTGCAAAAGGGCGTCTCCCTCCACGCCCTCCTGACCGCTCAGCAGCTCAAAGATCTGGCGAAATTCCGGATTTTGAAAGTCTTCGTTTTCTACGTGCCCGTAGACGTAAGCCTGAATATTGTCGTAATAGCGGATTAGCAGCAGGATAATATCTTTTTCCCCGCCCCAGGCGCCGGTAAAAACGTTGATGTCCCCTTTCTGGGGTTTGCGGACCGGGGTTTCCGGCTGCTCAGCCGTTTGCACGGGAACAGAAGCCTGATAACGCCGCCGTTGCTGCAGGGCTTTTTGCTTCTTTTGAAGCTCCGAGAGCAGCATGGTGGCGGGCAACTGCAGATCCGCGCTAAGGCGCTCCACATAAAAATTGGCTTTGATGACATCCGATATTGGCGCCAGCATGTCCAGAAGCCCGTTTACCGCCTGGGAGCGTTCGCTGGCGCGGGACAAATCGTATTCCTGGCGGGTCTGGGCGATGCGAAAGGTCAGGTAATCCTCGGCCTCCCCCAACAGCTTTACAAAGGCCTCCCGTCCGTTTTTCTGGACGTAGCTGTCCGGGTCCTCGCCCTGGGGAAGAATCAACACCTCCACATCCAGATTGTTCTGAAAGAGAATTTCCCCGCCGCGGGCGGCAGCGCTGATCCCGGCCCGGTCGGCATCATAACACAGTACCACCTTTTCGGTGTAGCGGCGAATCAGGCGGGCATGATCCTCGGTAAGGGCGGTGCCGCTGGTGGCCACCGCATTGCCCACCCCGTGCTGATGCAACTGGATAACGTCCATATAGCCCTCTACAAATAGGGCTTTGCCGCTCTCGCGGATCCCCTGGCGGGCCTGAAAAAGACCATAGAGAACCTGGCTTTTGTAATACACCGGGGATTCGGGCGAATTGATGTATTTGGGGGTTTGGGGATCTTTATCCAGGGTGCGGCCGCCAAAGGCGATTATCTGTCCGCCCGGATCGTGAATGGGAAACATAATGCGGTTGCGGAAACGGTCGTAAGGTTTGCCGGATTTAGGGCTGAACAGCAATAAGCCCAGGGTTTCGAAGTGTTTTTGAGGCAGTTTGTTCTGTTGAATGAAGTTGAGCAGACCGTCCCAGCCTTCCGGGGCGAAGCCGACCGCAAAGCGCGCGATGGTCTCATCGGTGAGTCCGCGGTTTTGCAGGTATTCGCGCACTTTGGGTGAGGCGAAAGACAGGGCTTTTTTAAAAAAATCCGCGGCGGCGGCATTGGCCTTGCCCAACTGTTCCCGCTCCGAGGCGCGCTGCGGATTTACCGGCGCTTCCGGAATGGCAATCCCGGTCTCGCCCGCCAACTGGCGCACCGCTTCCACAAACCCCAGCTTCTCGTGGTCCATCAGGAAACGAAAAACATTTCCGCCCGCACCGCAGCCGAAACAGTGAAAAATCTGTTTCTCCGGATTCACCGAAAAAGAGGGTGTTTTCTCCTGGTGAAACGGACAAAGCCCCACATAATTACGCCCCCTTTTCTTCAGCGCAACGTAGCGGCCGACCACATCCACGATGTTGACGGCCATACGGATCTGATCGATAGTTTGATCGGGGATTTGCGGCATGGGGCAATGGTTTTCTTCTGCTTGCAATCATTTTTTAATGGCACTATATTGCGCCACTCTGGCCAAAAGTTAAGCCTCTCAACCGTTGAAAGCAATCAAATTAGGGCACGCAATGGATCCATCGAAAAAAGCGGAACAGCAACAAATTACCATTGAGTTGCCACCGGATAAAGCCGATGGTACCTATGCCAATCTGGCGGCCATCGCCCATTCTCCGGCGGAGTTCGTGCTGGATTTTATTCGCCTGATGCCGGGTTTGCCGAAGGCGCGTGTGCAAAGCCGGGTTATTATGACCCCGCAGCACACCAAATCCTTCCTGCTGGCCTTAAAGGACAATATCGAGCGTTATGAAGCCCAGCACGGGGAGATCAAGCTGCCCCCGCAGGGTTTAGGCCGCAGTTTTGGGTTTCAGGGCAACATCGACGAAAAAAACTAAGACGGCTGAAGCGGTCCGGAAGCCAGTTTATGAACGAACTACAACAGCGCATTACATCGGTTCGCCAGCGAATCGCCCGGGCCGCGGCGCAGGCCGGCAAAACGGAAGCAGAGATCACCCTGGTGGGGGTTAGCAAAACCTTTCCGGTAGAGATGGTCAATGCTGCGGTGGAGTTGGGGTTGACCCATATCGGCGAAAACCGCATCCAGGAAGCGCGCACCAAATTTCCCCAGGTAACCGGCAGGCCGCTCTTTCACATGATCGGGCACCTGCAGCGCAATAAAGTCAAATACGCGGTCAAATTATTCGACCTGATCCAATCTCTGGACTCTATCAGTCTGGCCGAGGAAATCGAAGCGAGATGCTCCAAGCTGGGCAAAACCATGCCGGTTCTTCTGGAGGTCAACACCTCCGGGGAAGAGGCCAAAGAAGGCTGCGCTCCCTCCGAAGCCATCACCCTTTTAAAGGCCATCGACCGGCTGCCGCATCTCTGTGTGGAAGGATTTATGACCGTGGCGCTTTACAGCGAGGATCCGGAGCTGGTGCGTCCCTGTTTCCGTCAGTTGCGCGGTATTTATGAAGAGGGCCGGTCCCTGAATTTGGAACGGGCTAACCTGAAGTATTTGTCCATGGGCATGTCCAACGATTTTGAGCTGGCCATTGCCGAAGGGGCCAATATGGTTCGGGTGGGCTCGGCCATTTTCGGAGATCGCAGAAATCCGGCGTAATCCCGCTTTTTTTAAAAAAGCCGGGACACCGAAGACGGCGTTGTTTGTGGGAGAAAAGACGGGCGCTATGGCGCCTTTGCGGTTTTTGTTGAAGGGTTTCAGGAAACCTGAAAGGAGATGTTCTTGAAGTTAACCCCCCTTGAAATTCGCAAACAGGAATTCAAGAAGTCCTTGCGAGGTGTCGACCCCCAGGAAGTGCAGGTTTTCCTGGAAATGGTCGCCAACCACTACGAAGAGGTCATGGAAGAAAACAAGGCCCTCAACCGGCGCATCATTGAGGTGGAAACCAAGATGCAGGACTTTCAACAAAACGAAAAGAACCTTCGCGAAACCCTGCTCAATGTTCAGGAAGTCAAAAAGCAATCCGAGGAAAGCAGCCGCCGTCAGGCCGACCTGATTATCAAGGATGCCGAGCTCAAGGCCCTGGAGCTTTTGGAAAACGCCCGCAAGGAAACCCGGCAAATTCGCGAGGAGGTCAGCTGGCTGAAGGCCCAGAAGGAATCCTTTATTAACCGGATTCGCCATATCCTGACCTCTCAGATCGAACTGCTTTCCGTTATGGAAATCGATGACATCATACCGGCGGAGGCAGCGTCCGACATAAAAAAGTTGAAAAGCGGGCGAAGGACTGAAGCCCTGGGACCGGCTCCCATCTCCCGCGCGGAACCCCGGATGCAAAAGAAAAGAGAAGTCCCGGAAACGGAATTATCCGAAGGAGATGATCTCTCCCACAACCCTGCGGAAGAAACAGACCTATCTTCTTCCCCAAAAGCACGGGAAATTCGCACTTTCCACGAAGCAGAGCCGCAGAGCAGCACCCGGGAATCCCGAGAGGAGCCTGCTCCGGGTGGCGATCTTTCCCGTCCCCTGCTAACCGAAGAAGACATCAACGATTTTTTCAAAAAAGGGATTCAGATAGACGACTTAATCAAGACGATTAATAAAAAGGAATTGGATAAATGAAACGATACCTCCCCTGGCCCGCCCTGATGGTGTTGCTGGCATTGTTGCTCAACGGATGCGCCGGAACCCCGGTCATCAGAACCGATGCCATCGAAAAAAATCAGTCGGTGAAAATTTACACCACCGAAAACCGGGTGCTGGAAGGGTTAATTACCGAAAAAACCGTCGAAGGTCTGACCATCGTGAATGCCGGGGACCATCAGTCCTACCAGGTGGCGCTGGACAATATTCGCCGGATCGAAAAATCCCGCACTCTTTATGATTATACCGCCAATCCGGTGAGTCCCGCCGAGGTGGAAAAATACAAGGGCAACAAAAACACCCTGGGTTATGCCACCGGCGGCGCCATTTTTGGCGGGCTGGCGGGAATTCTGGTAGGATTGCCGATCTGGCTGGCGGCGGACAATCCGCCTCCACTGTTTGTCGGTGGGGCAACCGCAGTGGTCGGCAGTATCTATATGGCCCGCAAGGGTATTCAACGCGACCGCGAGGTGGCGCTGGACCGGGTTCGTTATATCCGCCTTCAACAAACCCTGGAGCGGGAAAAGAATGCCGAGAATCAGCGCCTGGAAGAGCTCAAACGTCAGAAAGAAGAGTTGGAATCCCGGCTTAAGCAGAAAAAGAAGGAAACAGATACGCCATGAGTGCACTCAGGCAGCAAATCGATGAAGCCTTAAAGGCCATTCGCCAACATACGGAACTCCTGCCGGAAGTCGGAATCGTTTTGGGCACCGGTTTGGGAGAATTGGTAAAGGACATCGACATTACCTGCGAATTTTCCTATCGGGACATCCCCCATTTTCCGGTATCTACGGTGGAAAGCCATGCCGGCAAACTGATTTTCGGCAGCATCGCCGGAAAACAGGTGGTTGCCATGCAAGGCCGCTTTCATTATTACGAAGGCTACACCATGCAGCAAATCACCTTTCCGATTCGGGTGATGAAAAGCCTGGGCATCAAAGCCCTGCTGATTTCCAATGCCTGCGGGGGGATGAACCCTCAGTTCCGCCGCGGCGACCTGATGCTCATGGAAGATCATATCAATTTGCTGGGAACCAATCCCCTGATCGGGGTCAATGACGAGCAATTTGGTCCCCGCTTTCCGGACATGTCCGAACCTTACAGCCGCCATTTGCTCGAAACGGCGGAAGCCGTGGCCCTGGAAAACCGCATCAAAGTGCAAAAGGGCGTCTATGTCGCCGTGGCCGGCCCCAATCTGGAAACCCGCGCCGAATACCGCTTTCTGCGGGGCATCGGTGCGGATGTGGTGGGCATGTCCACCGTTCCGGAAGTGATCGTAGCCCGTCACATGGATATCCCCGTTCTGGGCATATCGGTTATCACGGACGAGTGTTTTCCCGACGCTCTGGAAGTCGCCAATGTCGCGGAGATCATCCGGACCGCCACCGAAGCGCAACCCAAGCTGACCCGCATCATGAAGGGCGTCATCGAACGAATTTGATTGGGAATATCGAGCGGTTTTCGGTATTCCCCTCCCCTGCCGGGTTATCCTAATACCCTTACCAATTTTTCGTTGCCGGCCAATGCCGGCGACGTCTGGCGATCATCAGCAAATGATTGAAACGGAAATCTATTATGTTTAAAGAAATCAGCAGCAAAACCTCTGTCAAAAACCTGGAAGAACAGGTGCTGGCCACCTGGGAGAAAAACGACATCTTTAAAAAGAGCGTCGAACTGCGCAAAGACAGTCCCATGTTTGTCTTTTATGAGGGACCTCCCACCGCCAACGGCAAACCGGGGATTCACCACGTCCTCAGCCGCACCCTGAAGGACATCATTTGCCGCTTCAAAACCATGCGCGGCTTTCAGGTTCCCCGTAAAGCCGGCTGGGATACCCACGGCTTGCCGGTGGAAATTGCCGTGGAAAAGCAGTTGCACCTCACCCAGAAAAATCAGATCGAGGCTTTCGGGATCGACAAATTCAACAAAGCCTGCCGGGATCTGGTGAACGAACATATCGAAATGAGCGACGGTTGGCAGGTGCTCACCAACCGTATGGGATACTGGTTGGACCTTGAGGACGCCTACATCACCTACAAACCCGAATATGTGGAGTCGGTATGGTGGGCCATCAAAACTATTTTTGACAAAGGATTGATCTACAAGGACTACAAGATCGTCCCCCAGTCCCCCACTATCGAAACCCCGCTCAGCTCGCACGAGCTCTCCCTGGGCTACCGGGAGGTCAGCGACCCCAGCTGTTACGTTAAAGTGAAGGTGCTGGAGACCCCTTATGCCGCCATCAAAGGGG
>JAGRBF010000155.1:11293-14955 GCA_020434205.1 Calditrichota bacterium
AGTGAGATCCTGGGAACCCGCTACGAGCAAATCTTCGATTTTATTAAGTTTGACCGGGAAAAATACCCCAATGTGCACACCTTACTTGCCGGGGATTTCGTCTCCACTGAGGACGGTTCCGGAGTGGTCCACATGGCGCCGGCCTTTGGTCAGGACGACTTTGACATGGCCAAACTTCACAACCTTCCGGTGGTGAACCCCGTTTCTCCCGGGGGAAAATTTCTGGAGGGAATTGGCGAATTTACCGGGCGGCCGGTCAAGACCTTTACTTACCAGGACGGCCATAGCGAAGAAGGGGTGGACAAAGATGTGGTGATCGCCCTGAAAAAAAGCGGCAAAATCTATAAATCCACCAACGATTATGTCCACAGCTATCCCCATTGCTGGCGCACCGACAATCCGGTCATCTATTTTGCCCGGGAATCCTGGTTTATCAATTCGCCGAGTTACAAGGATCGTATGGTGGTCCACAACAACACCATCAACTGGCAGCCCCCGGAAATCGGCAGCGGACGTTTCGGCAACTGGCTGGCGGACGTCAAGGAATGGTCGCTCTCGCGGGATCGCTACTGGGGAACGCCGTTGCCCATTTGGGTGCGTGAAGACGGCCAGGAAAAATTTGCGGTAGGCTCTATTGCCGAGCTAAAAGAAGGACTTTACGAAAAAGAGGACGGCACCCGGGTTCCCGTTGCCGAAATGGCCGACGAGTTTGATGTCCACCGTCCCTTTGTCGATAAAATCGTCTTTGAAAAGGGCGGGCACACCTATCGCCGCACCCCGGAGATCATTGACGTGTGGTTCGATTCCGGGGCGATGCCTTTTGCCCAGTTTCACTATCCCTTCGAGAACAAGGACTTGTTTGAAAAAAGCTTTCCGGCGGATTTTATCTGCGAAGGGGTGGATCAGACCCGCGGCTGGTTTTATACCCTGCACAACATTGCCACGGTATTGTTCGACAAACCGGCCTTTAAGAACATCATCGTTAACGATCTGATCCTGGATAAAAACGGCCAGAAGATGAGCAAATCCAAGGGCAACGTGGTGCAGCCCTTCGAAATTATCGATCAGTACGGGGTCGATCCACTGCGCTGGTATTTCGCGACGGTCAACAACCCCTGGATCCCCAAAAGGTTCGACGAAAAAGGGATTCAGGAGGTCTACAAGAAATTTTTCGACACCCTGTTGAACACCTATAATTTCTTTGCCATGTATGCCAATATCGACGGGTTTGATCCGCAATCCGAGGCCCCGGCGGTGGAAAGACGACCGGAAATGGACCGCTGGATTCTCTCTCGCCTGTACACCATTGTCGGGGTGGTTAATACCGAGATGGACCGTTACGACATCACCGATGCGGCGCGGCCGATGGTGGAGTTTTTGCTGGACGACGTGTCCAACTGGTATGTGCGGCTTAACCGGCGCCGTTTTTGGAAAAGCGAGGATTCCGCGGACAAACAGGCCGCTTATCATACCTTATATGAGGTTTTAATGTCCGTTGTGAAGCTAATGGCCCCCATCGCGCCCTTCGTGGCGGACGGCATTTACCAGAACCTGCGCAGTGATGTTATGGCCGAGAGCGTGCACCTTACCGATTACCCGGTGCTGGATGAAGCTCGCCAATCGCATCAGGATGCGGCTCTGGAAGCCAAAATGGCTGCGGCGCAGCTGGTGGTCCGCATGGCCCGCTCTCTGCGGGAAGAGACCCGCATCAAGGTTCGCCAGCCTCTGCCGGAAATCCTGGTATACAGTCCGGACAAAGGTCAGATCGACAATATTCTGTTGATGAAAAGCATCATTCGGGAAGAATTGAACGTAAAGGATGTGACCGCCCGGGAGTCCCTGGCCGGTTTGGTGGAACGGGAAGTGAAAGCCAACTTCAAGGTTTTGGGTCCGCGATTCGGCAAGCGCATGAAGTCGGTTGCCGCTGCCATTCAGAATCTCGATGAAGCGGGGATTTCTACTCTGGAGAAAGCCGGAAAAATTAGCGTTGAACCGGAGGATGGCGGGCCTGCGGAAGAAATCCTGATCAGCGAGGTGGAGCTGCGGGATCGGGGTATTGGGGAGTTGGCGGTTACCCGCCGGCATGCCCTGGTGGTAGGTCTGGTGACCGCCATCAGCCCGGAACTGGCCCAGGAAGGATTGGCGCGCGAGTTTATCAACCGGATCCAGAATTTGCGCAAGGAAAGCGGTTTGGACATCACCGACCGCATCCGGATTTTCTACGGCGGTCCGGCGGATTTGATGGCGGCCGTTAATACTTTGGATGGCTATATTCGCGGGGAGACTCTGGCGATGGAGATCCGCGCCGAACTGCCCGCGGGCCTCGCTGTTTCTGAGGTTCAGATTGAGGAAATGGCGGTGCGCATCGGCATCGAAAAGGCGGGTTGATTTTTGGTTTACTTTCCTTTTTCAGATTGCGTTTTGACAATATAACTACTATTTTTACATGTTATGTCCCCGGACGACTTATTGAGATTCAGTAGAGGAAAAAATTATGAGTGATGAAAAGCCAAACGTTGAAGAGGGTAACGAAAACTTGCCGGAAACCCCGGTAAGGACCCATCTTTCCGACGAAGAGTTGGCCTATTTCCGCGGCTTGATTGAGCAGAAGCTCAAGGATGCCGAGGATGAAATTGAAAGCATGACCGCTCGTCTGGAAGATGCCCAGGAGCAAACCAGTGGTTATACTTACCACATGGCGGATTCGGGCACCGATGCTCACGAGCGGGAAATGCTCTACCTGATGATTTCCCGCCAGCAGAAATTCGTTGGTTATCTGGAGCGTGCCCTCAAGCGCATTGAGAACAAAACCTACGGTATTTGCAAACTGACCGGGAAACCCATTCCCAAGGAGCGTTTGGAAGCGGTTCCCCACACCGAAACCACCGTAGAAGCGAAGCTGGATCAAAAGAAACGGGGACAATAAGTTTTTTTTGCGGCGGGCAGTTCCGGAGGGTAGGCGACCAGCAATTTTCACCTGCATTCCGAAACTGCCCGCTGCCGTTTTACCCCTATCCCCGCCGCCCAACTACCCAAAACGGATTTTTTTTGAAACGAATTTCACCCGATACAACCAAGCAGGCGGTCCAGGCCCTGGCCATTATCGCAACCATTTTTGCGCTGGACCAGATTTGCAAGACCCTCGCCCAGGGCTATCTGGCCCCGTCCGGATCGGTGGATATTCTCGGAGACATTCTGCGGTTTACCTATATCGAAAACCGCGGCATTGCCTTTGGCATTACCATTGGCAATCGCTTTGTCTTCAACAGTTTGTCAATTTTAGCCGTGCTCTTTTTGCTTGTCTATATGATCAAACTCTCCCATGTTCCCCGCCTTCGCCTGGCCTTCGCGGCGATTCTCGGCGGCGCGGCAGGTAATCTGACCGACCGCCTCTCTCAGGGACGGGTTATCGATTTTTTTGACCTCGATTTCCCCGACGTGGTTTTTCCCGGGATCCGCCTCTTCAACCTGGACCTGGCCGGCTTTACCCTGGAACGCTGGCCGGTTTTCAACGTAGCCGATATAGCCGTGTTTTTCGGTATGCTGGCCATTTTTTCCTGGGTTCTTTCCGACTTTTACCCCAGCAACAGCCTGAGCAATGTCCGAAACGAAAAAGCATAACCTGACCGTCCAGGCGCTTCAGGTGGGGCAGCGTTTAGACC
>JAGRBF010000155.1:15042-15195 GCA_020434205.1 Calditrichota bacterium
CGCCCCCTGCAAACCGGCCCTTCGCCTTAACCTGGATGACCGTATTGAGGTGAGCTTGCCCCCGCCGGCCCCCACCGGGATTGAGCCGGAGGACATCCGGCTGGATATTGTTTACGAAGACAGCGATGTGGTGGTGATCAACAAACCCCCGGG
>JAGRBF010000155.1:15377-17722 GCA_020434205.1 Calditrichota bacterium
GAGAAAAGCGCCGGGAGAATTTATTATTGTCTGGTTTGGGGTAACCCGGATCCGGCAGAAGGCACCATCAAAGGTATGCTGAACCGCAGCAAAAGCGATCGCAAGAAATTCACCGTGGCGGACACCGGCAAACCGGCGGTTACCCATTACCTAACCGAAGAACCTTTCTCTTTTTTGAGCCTGTTGCGCATAAAATTGGAAACCGGGAGAACCCATCAGATTCGCGTGCATTTAAAGTCCGTACACCATCCCGTTTTTGGAGATGCTCAGTATAACGGACGCCAAAGTCAGCTCAACCGACTTTCGTCTTTATCTGAAAGGAACTATGCCGTATATTTGTTGAAAATGATAGACCGCCAGGCACTTCACGCCGGTGAATTGACGTTCGTTCATCCGCTTAAAAAGGAAAGCATGACCTTTCGGGTTCCCCTGGCGCCCGACTTAAAGGCTGTTATCGAAGAACTCAGACAACACGAGGAAGCCCAATGAAACACATCATTTTGACTTTCGCTTTGCTATTGCTGGGCGCGGGCCTTTATGCTCAGGAAAGCGACGGCATCGAATTTCTTCACGACAAGGTCTACAACATGGGTGTGGTAACCCAGGGTGATATGCTGGAAGGAAAAATCGAATTTATCAACAAAAGTGGCGCCACCCTTACCATTAAGGACATTCAGACCAGCTGCGGCTGCACTGCGGTAACCCCGCCTCAGAAAATGTATGCCGCGGGCGAAACCGCCTCGATTCCCTTTTCCATCAATACCGATCGTTTTACCGGTCCCATCCACAAGTCTATAAAAATCGTGTTTGAAGAAGAGGCCGTTCCTGCTCAGGTGGTTATGGTGGAAGCCAATGTACGCACGGATCTGAACATCAGCCCCAAGTATATCAACCTTCCCAGCCTGATCGTTAACCCGGACACCCTGATCAGCGAGTTCTTTGAGATTGAGAACAAAAGCGACCATGCCATCCTCATCAAAAAGATTTCCGCCAACAATCCTGCATACACCCTCTCCCCCGCCAGCGTGGAAATTCCCGCCGGGAAGTCGCAGTTGGTTAAGCTGGATTTTGTCCCCAAAGAAAAAGGACGTTTTAACGGCAGAGTTTTGGTAGAGGCGGATCATCAAAGGCAATCGCTTTTGGAGCTGCGGGTTTTTATCAACGTCACCGACCCTGCCGGGGAAAGCGAATAATTACAAGCTGTTACGGTGGAAAAAGTGCCGGGTCGCTGCTGGCAAAGAGGTCCCACCTTAATAACTGTGATTTTGATCAAGCCAGGTTGGCTGCAAACCCATATTTTGATGATCCCCTTTTTGCCGGAGGGATTCGGAGAATTCATTCGGACGGCTAAAAGGAGAATTGTTGGCGCAAGATTAAATCTTGTAAAAAAAATTCGTGATTTTCCCGATATTTCCGGGCTTGCGCTTTGAGTATACTTTACCAAGATGTAAAGCTAAAACATGGATGTTTGACAGAATTTGGATGAGGTCATAGAAAGCAATGCAGAGCGGTTACGACATTCTGATAGTAGAAGACAATATTGAACAGGCCAATCTGACCAAGATGTTGATGGAAGAGTTTGGCTTCACCGCTAATTTTGTTACGGATAGCACTTCCGCCCTGGATACTATCGTAACGGATCAGCCCCGGGTGGTTATTCTGGATCTGATGATGCCGGAGTTGGATGGCCTTCGCCTTTGCCAGCAGATCAAAAATTCGGAAACTGCTGCCGACACCAAAGTTATTATTTATTCCGGCAAAATGTATGATTCCGATCGCCGCAAGGCCCTTGAACTGGGTGCCGATGCCTTTTTTATCAAACCTACCCGTGCCAATACCCTTATTGAAAAGATTAAAGAGCTACTGGTAACCAATGGCACCCATCAAAGTTAAATTTTGGGGCGTCCGGGGCTCCATTCCTACCCCCGGACCTCGCACCCTGAAATACGGCGGCAATACTTCCTGCGTTCAGATCAATTTTCCCGGAAAATCGCATTTTATCGTGGATGCCGGCTCCGGGATCCGCGAGTTGGGCAAGGAGCTGCTGCAGAGCAAGGATCCTGTAAAGGGCTATATTTTCCTGAGCCACTTTCACTGGGACCATATCCAGGGATTGCCCTTCTTCAAAGCGGCCTTTAAACCGGGTAATCATTTCGAGGTTTTTGGCTGTGACGAACCCGATGTCGATCTCACCAAAATTATCTCCTTCCAGATGAACCCTATCTATTTCCCGGTTGCGGTTGAGGATATGGGCGCCGAAGTGCGCTTCCAAACCATTCAGGAAGGCAGCTTTATGGTGGAAGGGGTGGAAGTGGAAACCCGCTTTATGAATCACCCCGGCTACA
>JAGRBF010000156.1 GCA_020434205.1 Calditrichota bacterium
ATAGCCACCCGCTGGCGTTGTCCGTGGCTGAGTTGATGGGGAAATTTGGCGGACGCGGCGTTCATCTCCAGGCGTTTGAGAAGGGTTTGGGCGGTCCGGGCGGCTTCTTTGGCGCCGCTGAGGTAGGGCGCCAGCAGCACATTTTGCAGAACGGTCAAAGAAGGTAGCAGATGCAACTGCTGAAAGACGATACCGATATGGCGGCCGCGGAATCGGTCCAGGGCGCCGCTGCTCAGGGTGGATAAATCCTGCCCGGCCAGAACCACTTTTCCGGAGGTGGGTTTCAGCAGCCCGGCCATGATGTGCAGCAGGGTGGTTTTGCCGCTGCCGGAGAGCCCCTGGATCAGCCAATGGTCACCGGGTTGGGCGGCGAAGGAGGTCAGCCGCAGCACCGCTTCCTGATGGTAATCGTGGGCAATGTTTTGCAGATCGATCATCATAGATCCCGGCGAGAATTACGGAAACAAAACAAGCCTGACCCCGAATGGGCAGGCTTGTCGAAAAAAGGGAAGATCCGGCAAAGACCGGTGCGAATAAACCGACCGGGGAACTACTTGGTTTCTTTGTAGATCACATGCTTGCGCAAGATGGGATCGTATTTTTTGATCTCCATACGGTCCGGGGTATTGCGCTTGTTTTTGGTCGTGGTATACATGTGAGCGCTTTCGGTGCTCTTCAGCTTGACCATTTCCCGGGCGTTTGTTTTTTTGGCCATGATGGATACTCCTTAACTGGGGATCCCTGAGGATCCGTTAAAATCGTTTTTTAACGAACGTCTTCCAGGGTCATCCCCTGTTCGCGCAAATAAGGCATAAGGCCTTTGCGGGTTACCGTCTTCAGAGCGGACGCGGACAGGCGAACGCGAACGAACTCACCCAGTTCCTCAACAAAAATGCGTTTGTTTTGAAGGTTGGGCATCTGACGGCGTTTGGTTCTGTTATTGGCGTGGGAGACGTTGTTTCCCACCATGGGACCCTTACCGGTCACCTGGCATCTGCGAGCCATATCGGTTCTCCTCGGGTAAAACGGTTACGAATGGTTCTCTAGGTATGCAAGCCCGCTTTTTACCGAATCGTCGATAAACTGCTGCTCGTTGCCTTCCAGGGGAACTTTGACGAATTTTTCAGCATACTTCCAGCTGTTGGTTTTCGGGGATTTGTAGGGAAAGACCAGCTTGATCACTTTATAATCAACGGCCGACCCTTTTTTGGTCTTGCTCTCAAATGATTGCTTCTTTGCCATTTGAAAAATCTCCCGCTATGGGCTGCTTATGATACGTATTGGCAATAGTTTTAACTTCCCAGACGGGAAGAGCCACCAAATATAGGCCAGGTGGGTAGGGAATCCAAAAGGAAAAATTTAAATGTTGATTGGTGATTGGTGATTGGTGATTGGTGATTGGTGATTGGTGATTGGTGATTGGTGATTGGTGATTGGTGATTGCTGATTGCTGATTGGTGATTGGTGATTGGTGATTGTCAAATTAGTTTTTGAGGTTGGTAATATCCGTTTTTTTGTGCTTTTGGATTTTACCCTTTGTGTGATAAGCGAGAGAGCCGGAGGCGATTGAGCTTATCACAGTTGATCCGGAGAAAAAGATACTTGTGTAAATCCTCTTAAGTCAATGATATTGATATGAAGGAGGATTTATCGTGAAGCTTTCCGAAGAACTGCTCAAGCAACTTCAGGAAGATGTGGCAAAAAGCAAGTCGGTTGACGACTTGATGGGCAAAGACGGTGCGGTTAAGCGCCTGATAAAGGGACTTTTGGAAGAGATGCTGGGCGGTGAGCTCAGCGGTCATTTGGGTTATGAGAAGCACGAGAAGAAGCCCAAAGAGGGTAGCAACCGTCGCAACGGCAGCAGCCAAAAGACCCTTAAGAGCGAATACGGCCCCTTAACGATAGATATCCCCCGTGACCGCAACGGGGAGTTCGATCCGGTTCTGATCGCCAAGTATCAAAAGGACCTGGGTCAGATCGAGGAAAAGATCCTTTCCATGTATGCCAAGGGGATGAGCACGCGCGATATCGGTGCCCATATCCGCGACATTTATGGGATCGATATCGCGCCAACGACGATATCGGCGATCACCGAGAAGGTGCTGCTGCGGGTTAAACAATGGCAGTCCCGTGCGCTGGATAGCCTTTATCCGATCCTGTATTTCGATGCCATCCACTTCAAAGTGCGTGAAGAGGGGCGTGTGGTCACCAAGGCTGCCTATACCGCCTTAGGCATCGATATGAGGGGCCATAAGGATCTGCTTGGCATCTGGATCGGCGACGCGGAGAGTGCCACTTTCTGGCTGTCGGTATTAACCGAGATCCGCAATCGCGGGGTTTTAGATATCCTGATCACCTGTGTAGACGGTTTGAAGGGATTTCCCGAGGCCATTGCCACGATCTTTCCCAAAACCGAGGTCCAGGTGTGCGTGATTCACCAGATTCGCAATTCGCTGCGCTACATCAACTGGAGCGATCGCAGGCCCTTTATGAAGGATCTGAAAACGGTTTACCAGGCCGCCACCCTGGAGGCCGCCGAGACAGCTTTGGATGAGCTGGAAGAGAAATGGGGCAAAAAATACAGTCTGGTTGTTCAATCCTGGCAACGCAACTGGCCCAGGCTTTCAACCTATTTCAAGTATCCGCAGGAAATCCGGCGGATTATCTACACAACCAATATCGTGGAAGGACTGCATCGCCAGTTGCGAAAAGTAACCAAAAACAAGGCCAGTTTTCCCCATGATGACGCCTTACGCAAGCAGCTGTTTATGGCCTTTGAGGAAATCAGCAAAAAATGGAATCGACCGCTGCCAAAGTGGCCATTTATACTCTCGCAAATGAACATTATCTTTGGTAAAAGGGTGGAAATCGACATTTAAATGGGTAGAGGATTTACACAAAAAATCTTACACTCTCAAGAAGATCCTAAGATCTGTTTCTGGTCCTTCAGTCCAACGGTCCTTCA
>JAGRBF010000157.1:0-270 GCA_020434205.1 Calditrichota bacterium
TTTAGATGATTGTCAACACACCCTGAGTATGGGGGTTTATGGAAGTGGCCCTCAGCAACAGGTTTTGCGCAGGTGGTGTGGTTTTACAGCAGAAAGGGCCTCGAACAAAAGGGACTCCCGGTTGGGGCCCGGGGCATTTTGAGGGAAATGGCATTGGGAGCCATCATCACGGTCCTCCGGTTGAGGTTAATTCCGTGATCCGGCAGCGGAGAATTTAGGCCGTTTGGACAATTAGAAAATTCAGGGAATTTTGGTGAATTTTGGGTTCTC
>JAGRBF010000157.1:313-3541 GCA_020434205.1 Calditrichota bacterium
TGCAGCGTATCGGCCGAAAAAAGCAGCGCGAGAGGCCAAAAGGCCCAAAATTGGGGAATTCAGATGATTGTCCACACGGCCAAAGACAGGAAGATGCGCAGAAAAAGAAAGGGCGCCGTCGTGTCGACGGCGCCCTTAAAAATTTACTTCAGGCGGAAGTTAAAGGGAATGCTCATCCACACTTTCACCAGTTTATCCCGCTGTTTGCCGGGCTTAAACTTGAACTGCTTGGCGGCGGTAACGGCTGCCTCATCCAGCAGGGGGTGGGATTTGAGGATTTCCACCTTTTCCACATCGCCTTTGGTGTTCACCAGGGCTTTCACCACCACGACCCCTTCGATACCGGCTTTTTTGGCCAGCTCCGGGTAAACCGGATTTACGCGTTTGATCTCTACCGGCTTATCGGAGAGGGCGTAAAAGGGCACGATTGGTTCTTCCTCTTCCGGAGGCGGGGGAGGAAGTTCGGTGGTTTCCTGCTCGAAGTCGAACAGTTCTTCATCGATTTCCAAATCCTCGGGGACGTCTTCATCTTCGGCTTCCACGGGGATTTTGGGACGTGCCGGTGGGGGTGGCTTCTGAATTTGTTGGGTGGGTGGGATCACCTCAGCCTGAATTTCGCGGTCCACCACTTCTTCCAGCACCACGCCGGACTCGAAGCGTTTGAACACGTAAAAGATACCGATGGTCACCAGAAGTGCGATAATCACCGACAACTCGAACCACTTGGGGTAGCGGTTGCGCAGGTCGACTTCCGGGTTTTTATACATCAATTGTCTGTGGGCCATTGTTCACTCCTTTATGCTTTCGGGATGGCAGAATAAACGACCCGCAGCGTGTTGGCTTTGCGCAGCTCTTCCTGAACATCGATCAGGCGTCCCATTTCGGCTTCCTTGTCCACTTTCAGAGAAATGACAAGGGCGGGTTCTTCCAGGAGTTTATTGTAAGCGAGACTGCGAAGATCCGAGAGTTTATCCACGGAAACATCGTCGATATTCACCCGGTTTTCGCGGTCGATCCAGATGGTGGACACCTGCCGTTTATTCTCCAGTTTATGAACCATTTTGGCGTCGGGGAGGTCGACCTCCAGCCCGGTGAACTGGCGCAGTACCGTAGTAACCATAAAGAAGATCAGCAACTGAAAAATAATGTCCGGCATTGAAGAGGTCGGCACATCGGTTTTCATTGCAGACTTGCGTTTGATTGATACAGACATAGAATTCCTGCCGTTCCAGGTTTAATGAATGCCTGAAGCCAGACATTCGATTCAATTTCTTTTACGACCGTTGCCTTACTCCGTTCCTGAGTCGGGACTATCCGGTCTAAGCGGTCTCCCGAGGGAGGCTTATTAGGTATCGGTCGGATCCGCTATGGAAATCCGGGTAGCACCGGCAATTTTCAACTGGTCGAGTACGGAAATATAGACATCGTATTTGGCCTTGCGGGTGGTTTTTACCGAAACGATCAGCTTGTCGTTTTCGGCCAGTTTTTCCTTAATAATCCGGGAAATCTCACCCACGCGGACGTTTTCGTTGTTCAGCAGAACCGCGCCTTCGTCGTTGACGAGCAGGTTGGCGATATTCTTGCGATCAATTTTGACGTCCTCGAAATCAACGGGCGGCAAAACCATACGCACCCCTTTGTCGACATCAATCTGGGTACAGACCAGGAAGAACACCAGCAGCAGAAAAGCGATGTCTGCCAGAGAGGAAGACGGGATTTCTACGCCTTCCTTGGGACGTTTCTTCAGCATAGGTAATTCCTTCTTCTGGGTTATGCACCGGCTTTCATGTCGATCAGCGTATCAACCAGATCGGCAGAAGATTCTTCCATATCGATGATCAGTTTATCAATCTTGGCGGTGGCAAGGTTGAAAAACAATTGAACGGTCATGGCCACAATCAGACCAAACAGGGTGGTCAGCAGCGCCTGGGAAATACCACCGGCTACTACGGCGGGAGAAATGTCGTTTGCTTGCTTGATAGCGTCGAATGCGGCGATCATCCCCCAAACGGTTCCGGTAAAACCGAGCAGCGGAGCAACCACGATCACGAAGCCGAGCCAGATCATACCGCGCTCGAGGAAAGCCATTTCGATGGAAGCGGCATTGGTGATGGCTTTTTCAGCGCTTTCCACACCGTCTTTGGCGCGGGAAAGTCCGGCGTGCATGATGGAAGCAACCGGGCCTTTGGTGTTTTCACAAATTTCCAAAGCGTTGTTGATGCCGCCTTCTTTGAGGGAAGAACGAATGTTTGCCATGAATTTGCGGGTGTTAACACCGGCGTTAAACAGCAGGATTACTTTTGCGATCCCAATAGCGAGCCCCAGAATCCACAGGACGAGGATCGGCCACATAAATTCGCCGCCTTCGAGAAATAATTCAACCATAATGACAAGCCTCCTCATTACAATTTGGTATATGATAAGCAAGATTTGGCAAAATATTACGACTCTCTGTGATAAAAGTCAACGGTTTTTTTGATGTCGCAATGCCAGATCTATGTTGATTGTTTATATAGCTTTAATTGATCAATTTTAGCGAAATTCCGACCCTTTTTGGCCCCGGAAAGACCCCCGCATCATTACCACATCGAGTTGTTAGGTAACGGCTTTGCGGTCCCATTCCGGCAGCTTCAAAGAGTAATTTCGCCAAACATTAAAAGGTAAACGAAGGGGAGGAAGAAAAAAAGGGATAAATATACGAAGGGGCGAAGGGGCGAAGGGGCGAAGGGGCGAAGGGGCGAAGCGCCTTTGGCGCGTGTCGAGGTAGCGGAGTGTCGAAGTGTGGGGGTATTTTCATATTTTACCCCCATACCCCGACACCCCGACACCCCGACACCCATTCGGCAAAGCCGAATCTCAATTCAACATCGCCAGCTTGCGGGCTTCTCCGAACAGTTTCAAGGCGTGCTGATACTGGTTATCCTCGCCGAGCAGCATGTAATAATAGCCGTCGTTCTCCCAGATTCGCCGCGCCAGATCGGCCTTGAGGCGCAGCCGGATAAAATCCATATCCGCCTCAACATCCGCCATATCTACATCGGGGGCTTTCTCCCGAATCAGGTTCTTGAAGGCCTGCTCCATGGCCGGGGTAATCTTGAAATGACGCCGGAAATAGGCCATGCTGCCCTGGAAGGGCCGGGTTTGCGGCAACAATTGCGAGGCGTATTCGAAAAAGATCTGCTTCTGCAGCAGTTCTCCCACCATTTGCGGCCTCTGGGAATAAACCGG
>JAGRBF010000158.1 GCA_020434205.1 Calditrichota bacterium
GCAGGATGCTTCGGCAAATACGGCCAGAGAAAACTCCTAAAAAGCTTGGGTTTTTGGGTCCGTTTTGTCATTTTATAATTGAACACCATTTTTTCCGGAGGCTATTTCAATGAAGCGAATTTTTGGGTTGGTCCTGCTTGGCCTGCTGTCTGGCAATTGGCTTTTTGCGCAGGTTTACCTCAACCAAAGCGGCTACCTGCCGGTTTCCGGCAAATGGGTATACACCCCGGTGGCCGCCGACAGTTTTACCGTTTACCTGCAGGGCAACAGCACCCCGGTTTTGAAGGGACCGCTGGTTTCCCGCGCAGTTAACGATCCCAATACCGGACTCACCCTTTATGACGGGGATTTCTCCGCCCTGGAGCAGCCCGGGCGCTACCTGATTCTGGTGCCCGGCGCGGGTATTTCCGCTACTTTTCTGATCGACGAGCAGGTTTATCTGCCGGTGCGCAATACTGCCCTTAAAAGCTATTATTACCAGCGTTGCGGGGAGGCCTTAAGCGGCACTCCGGCCGGTTCCTACGCCCGGCCCCAATGCCATGGCAACGACGGGGAAACGCATGCCTCCACCGGGGAAAATCGCCATGTGGCCGCGGTCGGGGGATGGCACGATGCCGGCGATTTCGGCAAATACGGGGTCAATTCGGGCATCACGGTCGGCACTATGTTGATGGGCTATCAGTATTTCCCGGAGCGTTTTTCCGCGGATGATGTCGGGATTCCCGAATCGGGCAATGGCATCCCGGATATTCTGGACGAGTGCCGGGTGAACATCGAGTGGATGCTGACCATGCAGTGGAGCGACGGGGCGGTTTATCACAAGCTGACCACCGAAAATTTCACCGGCTTCGTGATGCCCCATACGGTAAGCGCCACCCGTTACCTGATGCCGGTTTCCTCGACGGCCACCGCCAATCTGGTGGCGGTAGCCGCCCGGGCTTCGCGGGTTTACGCCCCTTTCGACAGCGCCTTTGCCGCCCACTGCCTGAGCATCGCCCGGGGCAGCTGGGATTTCCTGATCCAAAATCCCAACATTGTTCCGGCCGGCGGTTTTCGAAATCCCTCCGGGGTTGGAACCGGGCAATACGGCGATAGCGACGACCGGGACGAGCGTCTGTGGGCGGCCATCGAGATGTTTCTGGCCACCGGGGAAACCACCTTTCACAATTATTACAGCACCCGTTATCAGAACGGAGAACTGGTGCCGGATCCCGGCTGGCCGCAGGTGCGGGGGCTGGCTGCCATCGCCTATCTTTTGGAAGATCAACCGGGCATGGATTCCCTGATCCGGGATAATCTTCACGCCGCGCTGATCTCCAAATGCCAGCAAATTGTCAGTAAAAGCAATGCGGACGGATTCCGCGTAGCCCTCTCACCGGGCGAATTTTACTGGGGGAGCAACTCCCTGGTGCTCAATCGCGCCCTGCTGCTGATCATCGCTTTCGAGCGGAGCGGCAATTCCACCTATTTCCAAACCGCCCTGGACCAGCTCCATTACATTCTGGGCGCCAACGCGCACGACCTTTCCTTCCTGACCGGGGTCGGGCTGCGGTATCCTCAGCATATTCATAACCGGGTTTCCGAAGCCGATGGGGTTCCCGGACCTTTACCCGGCCTCCTGGCGGGCGGGCCGGAGCAGTATTTGTCCGATCCCGAACTGCAGGCCGCCTTCGACGGCAATACCCCGCCGGCCCTCTGTTATCTGGATGTGGTGGGCAGCTATGCCTCCAACGAGAATGCCATTAACTGGAATTCCCCGCTGGTGTTTGTAACGGGGTATTTCGGCAACGAGGATGCCGTTACCGGGGTGGGGCAGGCAGATCCGGTGGCGCCGCCCTCGGATTTTGCTCTCTTGACCAACTATCCCAATCCCTTTAACGGCAACACCCTGATCCGCTACCGGCTGGCCGATGCCGCTCAACCCGTCTTCGAAATTTGTGATCCTCTCGGTAAAAAAGTTGCCGCTTACCGCCCGGGATACCAGGGCGCCGGGGATTATTCCTGGTCCTGGCAACCGGGGCAGCTGGGAGGGGAAGTGGCCAGCGGGATGTATTTTATTCGAATGAAGGTGGGAGACTTCAGCCAGGTCCGGCGAATTACTTACGTCAAATAGGGCGCTTTACCTGGGGGCAGATCCCAGCCCCAGATCGAGGGCTTTGGCCATGTAAGCAACGGTCTGGTTGTAGAGGCGGCGAACTTCGCCACGGTCGGTAATCTGATCGGGTTCGCAAAAAAGCTGTTCCCATTCCGTCTGCCATTTTTCCCCCAACAGGGGCATGCGGTTTTGGAAATCGGTGCGCAGCTTGGCGTCCTGGCCAAACTTGCCGAACATGCGAAAGCCCGCCTCGATAAAGCGGTTGTAACTGTCGATGAAGTCATCGGGAAAAAGGGGCGCGTTAATGTGGGCAATTTTGTCCGCCTCGCGCTTGATTTTCAAAACCTCGGGCGGGGTCAGGTCCTTCCACTCCCCGATATAGGTGAAGTAACACATGATCCCGTTAAGGTGGGGGACCAGGCTGTCATAAACCTGAATGCGTTTTTCGATGACTTTCTGGCTGGTCCACTGGCGGTGCTCCAGTTCCTTAAGCCGGCGATTGAAACGAACCCCCAGAATTCCGATGATGGCCGGGGTGAGGATGGAAACAATCAGCTTGAGAACTTCCAGGCTGTTCCAGATGGAGGGCGATTCTGGCATGGGGAATTCCGGTTTATTTTGGATTTTTACTTCCCTATGTTATGCGTAACCACTACTTTTTCCAAGGGTTGAATATGCTTTTGCAAAATTGTTTTTCGGGAAAGGATTTCGGAAAATGAAAAATACCCGGCTTGGGGAAGAAAACCGTCAGTCCTTTGCGCCGAGCGCCGAAGGTAAATTTCCCCCGGAACCGGTTCGGATGGCCTGCCGGCGGACCTGGGAATCCTTCCCGTCCGTAGGGTATGCCTTCGGTTTTGGTGCCGAGGAGAGCCTGGGAGAGGATTCCTTTTACCTGATCTCCCTGGCCGACCACCCCCTCGAGGTGGTTTTTGAAAAAGCCCTGTGGTATGCTTCGGTGCGCAGTAACCGGGGATTGCCCGGCATCGTTCTGGAAAAACACCTTAACCATCTGTACGAAGAGCTGCTGAAGAATTCTCCCCAGAAAAGCAACCGCAACCGCAAGCTGCTGAATGCGGAAAGTTATCTGGCCGATTTGCGGTTGCAGGTTATACCGGAAAACACCCGGGATTTTTTAACGCGGGAATTTTACCGGGAAGTCGGCGAGGACCTGCGCAACAAATGGCCCCAGGCCGGCAATATCCTGGTTTCCGCGGTAGCGGACGAGTTTCAGGGAAACCGCAATTCGGTGCTGAGCTGCGTGGAATGGCTGGGGCAAAGCCGCCTTTTCCCCGGGAAATGGGTAAATGGGGTCCTTCACCTTATCAAAAGGAGCCGTGAGGCAGCCGGCGCCAAAAAAACCAAATAGCGTTAGGGCGTGTTGACAATCAGCTAAATTATTGAATTTTGGGCCTTTTGGGACCTCGCGCTGCTTTTTTCGACCGATTCGCGGAATCGCCTCTCAAAAAGCGCCTTTAGAGACCCCCAAAT
>JAGRBF010000159.1 GCA_020434205.1 Calditrichota bacterium
GGGTTGAAGGGGTTGGGGTAGTTTTGGCTAAGGCTGAAAGTCTGAGAAAGGGGCTGCTCGTCGCTAATTCCGGTAGGGGCCGATGAATATTTTATCAGCGTATTAGTCGATCTACCGGCACTCGATGTACCGCCTACGTAAACACTCTCCCCGTTTGGACTAACACCGATACCAAGGGGGATTACCGCCGCGCAAAGACTAATTAGAAAAAAACCTTCACTGGTAGAAAGCTTTTCAAGAGCATCTTCACCTCACTTAAAAAATCACTTCCCAATTAAAATAAAACTCGCCCACGAAAAGGGGTTAGCGGTTTTAGGATCAGAGATCATTTTTAATTTTGCGGCCCGCAATGCATCTGCATAAGCATATTGATTGGAGAGAGCTGATTGGTAAAAAGCGAACATGAGTTTGGCCGTATGCTGATCCGGAACTTTCCAAAGTGAGGCAATTATGTTTTGGGTGCCTGTGTACAAAAACCCCCTGGTCAAAGCCATTAGCCCTTCACCCGGAGCTAATTTCCCGGCACCGGTTTGGCAGGCGCTCAACACCAAAAGCTCAGGGGCCAAAGCCATGTTAAAGGTCTCTCCGGCAAATAGAAATCCATCCTCGGAATCGGTTGTATCCACCACCTGAGAAAAAGCCAGGAACGAATATTGAGGGTTTACCCCGTCCACAATACCATGGGTGGCAAGATGAACCATTCGGGCATTCCGGGAAGCCGTTTTAAACCGGCCTTCCGAACACATATCGTGCAGAAAAATTTGAGCGCGGTCGGGTTCAAACAAACGGGAGATTTGCTTAACTTCCTGTTCGCTAAAACGAAGTTCCTCAAGTGAATTCCCATCCCTCAAGCGAAATGCGTCCAATGTATTTTTAACCAAATCCCAACTAATCCAATTTGTTAGGCTTTCTAAAAATGTAGCGTTGGTTTCACGGAATACGGGGGCAAAACCGATGAAATCAATTGGAAATTTTTGATTCTTTTCTTCCACAACTGCTTTGTGATAAAGGGCTGAGGAGTAATGGTAATTGACCGAAAAACGTTTTATCAGATAGGGCAATTCGGTAAAATCCATTGGTGGGTCTTCGGCAGAGGTCGATGAACACAACGATTCAAAAGGTAAACGCAGCAGTTCGCCATCGGGAATGATCACAATTTTCGTGCGGTTCTTAAGGTAAGGCTCAAATGGCCTAATGAGCTGACCGTAAAGGAATGAAGATGATTCTGCAAAGGTTTCCTTTGGGGAGAGAGCATGTGTGGAGGTGTTCAATTGATCCAAATGATGATCGAAATCGGAAGCTCGCTGAATTTTTAGGGGTATAAACCGGTCTGAGACAATACAAAAGGCATAAATATCCTTATCACCCAAAAAATACTCGATGATAACGATGCTATCGGCAATAACGCTCTGCAGTTGAGCCAAAGTAATGCTCTTGCTTTGATATTTCAGCTTTACATACTCAGGAAATTTTTCTTCCAGGATTTCGGTTAACTTTGAATGGTCACGTTTGTAATTGAAAAGGCGGGTCCCTAAATCTTCTATCCGGGTGGTATCAAATTGAGACGTCTTCTGTTTTGCTTTCAGCAGCTCTGTTTCACAAAAGACTATATTCTTGCGCAACTCAAGCTCTCGCCCAACCAGGCTATCCGGAATTTGCCCAAATTTTTGGGCCTTAACATCGGCAATCATCTTCAACAGGATAGCATTTTTGCTCCGGGCGGTCAATTCGTAGGCTAACTTATGGTACTCATTTTTGTTTCCATGCTCACTCAATTCCATGGCAACCCTGGCCCCCAGTTCAAAAAGCCGCCTGTTCTTTTGAGAAAGATCCAATAAGGACCCCTCTGCCCCAAAAGTCAATTGCAGATCATGGTAGAGGTCAAGCGCCATTTGGGCTGAGCTAAGACTCAATTCTAACCAGGGAACCTCCTTGTTCTCCAGATAGAGGTTTTCTGATGCTTCTGCTTTGAGGCTTAAAGCATTTAGTAAATCAATTTTGGACAAACTTGCTGATTCTCTGGGATTATTGAAAACATTGTCCTCATCAAAATCGGGGACGAGAGCAACGATCGCCCTTTGGGCATAGGTCATGGCCTGTTTAAAGTCCTGC
This sequence comes from Calditrichota bacterium, assembly GCA_020434205.1. Lineage (GTDB taxonomy): Bacteria > Calditrichota > Calditrichia > RBG-13-44-9 > J075 > JAGRBF01. The sequence goes on from JAGRBF010000159.1 coordinate 2,113, forward strand.
CGATCAAAATACAAATGTGCAATTTCGAGAAGTGCTACGCCAACATAGGCATGTTTGGGGCCCAGGGATTGCTGACGATATTTGACCGCTTTATTGAAATTGTGCAGGGCGTTTTCCGTCGAATCCATCCCGTTGTAGATATTGCCGATAAGGATGTAAGCTTCGGTGCTGTAAAGGTGATCTTCTGAATACTGGGAAAGGCGCTTTTCCAATCCTGTTTCTGCGTATTCAAGCGCTTTTTTAAAATTGCCAAGCTCCTTTTCAACCTTCCCAAGATCCATATAAATCCAGCTTTGTCGACCCGGTGGAAAGGAGATTTGGGTTGAAAGTCTTAGTGATTCTAAATAGTAATCCCTGGCCGTTTCCAATTGCCGTTTGTTGCGGTAAACATCCCCCAATTCATTGGTCGCTTGTACTATTGCAGCGTGAATCGAACGTTGGTTAACATCGTTTTCTTTGAATATTTGTAATCCTCTGTTCGCGTAAAGCAAAGCAGTATCATAATCTCCCTTTTCCGAATATACCGCCACCAAATTGCTTATTGTCCTTGCTATTTGGGGATGATTTGGGGGGTATAAATCCTCGCAAATATCAACAGAGGTTGTGAATTGAACAATTGCCTCATTTAAATCACCAGAACGCCAGTAAGCTCTCCCAAGATTTAAATGCGCCCTTGCAATTGGAAAACGCACGTCTTCATTTTGCCCATTAAAAATATTAAGTGCTTCCTTAATGTTTCTAATGGATAAATCATAGTCGGTTCTTTGATAATACAGTATGCCAAGGCTGGTGTATACCAATCCTGCTTCCTTATGTTTTTTTCCCAAGGTTCTTTGATATATCCTCAGTGCTTTTTGCAAAGCTTTTTCTGAAAGCCCAAATTTGCCCGAATCAATGTAAACAACTCCTATAGAATGATTTGCCTTTGCCATCTGGAAATGATTTGTATCCAGGTGCGCGCTTACCAGAACAACCACGCTATCCAGAAGTCGCAGTGCCTGCGCTGACTGTAGATTCAACCAGTAATAATAACCGGCCTGGTTGAGGTTTTCGAGGCATTTTTCCCAAAAAACTTTTTCTGAGTATTCATTGGCCAATCGGGAATAAATGGCCGCTGCCGCTTTGAATTTCGCTATAGTACTATCATAGTTCGATTTCTTGGCGAAGGACCGGGCTTGCTCAGCGAGTTGCTCTGCCTGCAAGGTATCTGCTGCAATCGGCGATTGGCTGTTCTGGCAATGGCCTTGAGGAAAAAACAAAGATAGCAGCATCAACAACGCGCAAACCAAAATGTTTACAATTGTTCTCATCGCCAAAGCCTCCTGATTGGTCAATTGTAAAGGGTAGCCTGGGAAGTCGTCAATAGTATCGATCCTGCATAAGCCCGACGGGTTTGGAAAGCAATAAGTCAAAAATACTGAAAATTAGCATCAAATGCATAACCCTAAACCGGTTTCTAAAATACAGTCGCGGAAATTGCATGGACGAAGCTGGTACCCCAATGGCACAAAAAGCTAGCAGTTTACCTGGATCGATTAATATCAACCCTTTTATTTTAGAATGCTGCTTACTATTTTTGATCAGATCTGAATTGCCCATACGGAGTTTGGCCCTCCCTTTTAAGAGATAACCACGGTGATAACTGGCTTCGAAGTAAATGCTAAAATAGGCTCAAATACCGCCATTCCTCTTACGGGTTTCTGGTCACGTTCCGATCCTGGTCAAAATGCCCTGTTCGTTTGGCTAAATACGGAAGGGCATGTTGGACAATAAGGCAGTCGCAGAATTCGAGTCCTGAAAATAGGTTTTGGATTCCTAAAAACCTTTCTCATCAGCCGAATGGAAACAGATAAATGAAGGATGCCGATCATTTAGAACTTTTCCGGCAGATAAAAGCAGGCGAAAAATCCGCTGAGGCGTCATTATTCCGGAAATATCAGGTCCCTATTCTCTGGAAAACCCGTAGACAAATCCATGCTGATCCGGAGACCATTCGGGATATTGTCAGCGACATTCTCGCGGAAATCCTGACGACTTTGCACAAAAAAGACTTTGATCCTTATAAATGGGAATCGCTGGATGCACTGGCTTGGGGGATTACCCAGAATAAAATCCGAAATTGGTTCCGGCATCAGAAAGTGGTTGACAAATACAATCTACGCGAAGAGCTTAATGAAGAACTGGTTCAAGCGGCAGACCAACATCTGGTCGAAACGAATGAGGTTGCTCAACTGGTAAAAGATCTCTTGAAAACCCTCGCTCCCAAGTATCGTGAGGTGCTGATTTTGCGCTACTTGAAAGAGCTGAGTATTTCTGAAATTGGTGAAAAAGTAGGATTGCCTGAGAGAAGGGTTAGTGAACGGATCCATTACGCTTTGAAGCTCATGAACAATGAATGCCAAAAACGAGGGATACTCTCAATATCCAGCATCCTTGGGTTATTTCCAATGTGGTGTAAAGCGTATTAACCCAAAGAAGAGTAAAAATGAGGAACAACAATACCGGCAATTGGCAAGATCGCATTGATGATTACCTTCTGGGTAACCTTAAAGAGGACGAGGTAAAAGCTTTCGAAATCTACTGTTTCGGAAATCCGGATTTTCTGAAGCAGGTGCGTTTGCGGGAACAACTCATCCAGGCAGTAAAAGAAGCACCCTCAGAAGCGGCACTAAGCCCGGGAAGTGATTCTGTTTTTGAAGATTATTCAAACAAAAGCGATCCAAAATTTTGGTGGTTGGGCATCGCGGCAGCAATTCTGCTCCTGGGTACCATTTTATTTCAGGGCTATAATTATTACCAGGTTCAAAAGCTGCTACAAGGACCAACCTATCGTGAGAATCCATCCTATGAGGGTCTTTTGGAGCAAGAATTGCGATCGCAGACAAGTAAGATCAAAATCGTGAGTCCCGAAATGGGTCAAAAAACCCGTGGCCCCATTACCTTTCGGTGGAATATTACCCCTCAATCAACAAAGAGCGATTCCTTGCAACTACTAATATTTGACAATCAAGGTCAGGAAACGATTGGTAAGACGCTAACCGGAGAAATCTTTGTTGTTTCTGAACCGCCTGAACCAGGCCTCTATTATTGGGAGCTGTTGGATAGCCAGGGTTTGGTATATCTGGGTAAATTTATAGTTTTGCCCTGAAGAATTCCCCCCAATTTTCTATTAACGTTTTTGGAAGAACTTTTTTAGCCTGCCTCATAACCCCTATATACAGCTGACATTTTATCCCCCTCACCTCATTTCTGCATGAGAGCCTCATTTTTTTCTCTTTTCAATATTGTCGCCACTTAGGGTATTGGTTAGAAAATATGGGTTCACACATACCCGGATTTTTTTCAAAACACACCAATTGCCCATTAACCTGGAGGCATAACATGAAAAGATCTGCTATTGCTCGGTTCGTCTGGTTGCTCTTGTTCTCAATGATTCTATTCTCCTTTATTCAACCCGTATTTACCCAAACCGCTGACAAACCAGGGTCATTGTCTAAAGTAATGTCAAGTGGCAAGGTTTATTGGACAAGTACGACGGGAGGCCATGTTGCCCGTGCCAATCTGGATGGAAGTGAGGTGGAAACGCTTATTACCGGTCAGGGTTTGCCATCCGGCATAGCCCTGGACTATGCTGAAGGAAAAATTTACTGGGTGGAACGTCTGCGGAATCGGATTCAGCGCTCTAACATGGATGGCTCAAGTATTGAGGCCATTGTTAGCGGTCTGGAGAGCCCGTATGGTTTGGCCATTGACACCCTGGGTAGAAAAATGTATTGGTACGCCGGAAGATCATTGAAAATCCAGCGATCCAATTTGGATGGAACGGCGATTGAGGATATCGTAACCGGCGGAAGAATTGGGGAAGCTGGAGAACTTCACATTGATGCCAATGGACAGCAAATTTATTGGACCAATTGGGGAAGTTCCGGTTCTCTAATGCGTGCCGGGCTGGATGGCAGTAATGTAACCACGTTGTTAAGCAACATCATTTTTCCTTATGGTATCGATATTGATTATTCCGCCAATAAGATATACTGGATAGAAATTCGACAGACTGATGGAAAGATTTGGCGTTGCAATTTGGATGGAAGTGAGCAGGAATCCGTTATTACAGGTATATCCAACTTCCCGAATGATTTGGCAATTGACGTTGAAGGCGGGAAAATGTATTGGACCCATTTTTCCGGGAGCAATGTTATTGAACGTGCCAATCTGGATGGCACCGAGCAAGAAATTTTGGTAACCGGTATTTCCGGTTCAGAAGGAATCGCCCTGGACTTAACAACGGTTGTTGGGCTGGATCCTTCTACCTCTACTCCAGCAGAAAGTTTTGAATTGTATGCCAACTACCCCAACCCTTTCAACCCGGAAACCCACATTGAATTCAACCTGAGCCGGGCGGGCCAGGTGCGTCTGGAAATCTTTAATGTAGCCGGGGAAATGGTTGCGCTTTTGTTAGGGGAGTGGGTTAGCGCCGGACGTCATCAACTCACCTGGCAGGGCCGCGATCAACATGGGCGTTCGGTTCCCAGCGGGGTTTACTTCTGCCGCCTCAGCAACAATGGCCAGCTTAGTAAAACCCGTAAAATGATTCTCCTACGTTAGCCTGAAAAGAGCTGGCAGGGTTGCGGGTCCCGGCCAGCCACCTCCAATGGGATCTTCATTCCCTGAACATCATCATTAAATCCGAAAACCAAAATTGGCTGCGGTGTGCTTGCCCAAAAGGGGAGACTATTGTGAAAAAGCCTTACTTCTATTTCTCCGAAGTTCAATCTGCCGGGCAACTCCGGCAGCTGTTTAAACTGCGCTACCGCACTTACCAAAGCAGTCGTCTCAGGGGATTTTTAGAGGAAAATAAACATGAAATGGATCTGGATGGTTACGACCTGCGGTCCCGTCATTTTGGGCTGTTTGAGGCCGGAGAAGGGGCGGCTGATCCGGTTGGTCATTTGCGGGTTATTCAGGATCATGACGGCCCCAATCGGGAACGGGTGTTGCGCGTGGCCAGAGAAACGGGATTTGACCCGGCAATGCTCGAACAGGCACCTTCAGAACCTTTTCCCCTAATTCTTTTTCATAAGGATGACAGAGTCTTGCAACATCTTTACCGTGGCTGCCGGGAAAGGGGGGCGTCATTGGTTGAAGCCTCGCGCCTATGCATTGCCGCTCCGGTGGCCTCCCCCGAACTGATGGCCTTTGTGATGCATTCCGCCATGGCCATTTACCTGCTGGTTCTTGGTTGTGATTACGCCATGATGGCCTGCTCTCCCAATCACACGCCCTTCTACCGGATCGCCGGATGGCGGAAGTTTCCCAACGTCCCTCCATTTGATATCCACGGGGTGAGGCTTATCCCCATGATGATCACCAGGACACAAATTGCTGCTCCTTTAGCTCCCACTGTTGAATTGATGGCACAGGCCTATCGGGAAACCGGGCGGATTTGCTTTTATCCCCATAGCCGAGGGCACTTTTTGCCGCCTGATGAGCAAGAGCCTGGATCGCTAAAAGCTGATCAATTTGCCATGCCCCCTATTGAATAACCTCATACAGCAGATAGTTAAATTTTACAGTAAAACAACACCTGGTAACGGAGAATAAAACATGCGCAAGCTTCTCACCGCCATCATCTTAACCGCCTGTTTTTATCTGGTTCCCTTGTTGGGAAACCCGGGTCTGATCCTTGATCCCCGAATCCTCACCCTGATCGTCGCCGCCCTTGTCCTGTTACTGACTCAGCCCGCTCTGAGCACCAAAGAAGCCCGGGAGCGGCGGGCAGATGACCGCTACTCAGTGTTAATCATCATGGGAGTTACCGCCCTGGTGCAAATAATTTCCGTGCTTGAATGGGCATACGCCGATGCCGGGTTGTTTTCCGGGGGGAAAATCCTTACCACCCTGGCAGCCACCCTGCTCTTAATGGGTATCCTGTTGCGATTGTGGGCCATTCGTGAATTGGGACGTTTCTTCACCGCCACCGTTTACATTGCCGAGGACCAGCAGATCATTACCAGCGGGCCTTTCACCATTGTTCGCCATCCCAGCTACTTGGGTGCCTACCTGGCTGTGATCGGCAGCGCCCTTTTGTTGGGATCATTCTGGGGCACCTTATTGGGGCTGGTTGGGCTCTTCGGCGCCTACCACCACCGCATTGCCGCTGAAGAAAAAGCCATGTTGGGCGCCTTTGGGGAGTCTTACCGCGCCTATCAGACCCGGACGCAGCGGATGATTCCCTTTGTGTGGTAGTTTGCGGCAACTAATCACGCCAAATCCAAACTCAGAAAGGACAGGAGTCTATCGTGGATTTGGGGTTGATTTTGGTTTAGTGAAATAATACGGTCATTCCCTCAAAAGCAAATTGCAACTGGTCAATTGAGGGAGGGTTTTCCGGAATTGTCAAAAGTTTAGGTCCCTTTGGACTGATCATTGATACCGCTATTTCCTGGGGGGATTGCCCTATACATCTCTCCTACAAATCATTCCTGTTTTGAAGATAAACTATTTTCCCCCCTCAACCGCCTTGCACACCCACTCCCGGTTCCTGGTGTAGGTCTCGGAATTGGCAAAAATGTGGGTAAAGCGGATTGTCGTCTGTGTATGGGCCTTCCCTTTGCGAAAGTTGTCAAAACCTGCCGGGATTTCCAGATTGAGGTAGGTGGAGAGGAGATGACGATCATGCAAATTGATTGGGTTGTTGCGCGGAATGTTGGTCAGGCAGAATTTTATCGCCGGGAATCTTTGCCGAACCGTTTTTCGGACCTCAGCTTCAATTTCCCTGGCCCCCGAATCGGACATGCTTTTATCTTCTATCCGCGTGATCAGGTGAAAGTGAAACGCTACTCCAACTCTCGATGAGATGGTCTCCAAGATTTTGACAAGAAGCTGATATCTTCTCTTAACCTGATAATCAGAACACAGGTAGGGATCGATCAACACAAATGCCTTTGAAGGGAGAAGAATTTCTCCCAGGATATCATCCAGGGAGGCGGCTTGACCCTGAGCAAAGGTTTTTGATTTTTCGCGGATCATAACCGACCACTTGCTTCGAAATTTTTCAACATCGAGTATCAAAACGCCATTTTGGGAGGCATAGCCCCGATCCTTCTGATTGGGTTTTTCTTTCAGGATCAAAAAAATCCGATCCCAAAAGGCCTTTTCTTCCAATAGAATTGGGTTAGCCTTTTCGTCTCCTTGCGGGAGCCGCTCATGTTCAAGGGGGACAATCGGACAATCCAAATTGTTGGGGTCTAAAAACTTCCTTAAGTGGGGATTTTCTCTGGCCTCCTGCCCCAATTGGGAAATTTGCCCCCTTACCAATTGCACATTACACTTTCCTTTTATGAAGGAAATGACGTTGAGTAACTGTTCGCTCCTTTCCAAATCCTCCTGTTCCCAGGAGAGGCGTAAGTCAACAAACAGGCGTTTGATAAAAAAATGGTCAACCCGCGTATTAAACCTCAATTCTTATGTCCTCCAGCTTCCCAAAATTCAATGGCCAAATCGGTTGATTCGTCGAAGAATCCCGGTGGCCAGGGGTCCAAAAAAGCCCCTTTGTCGCCGAGCCTCATTTTTTGAACCTGCGAAATACCTCTTTCATCCTGATTCACATAGAGGATGGCGACATCACCTGGTTTTAGTTTGCCCCCGGCAATAAGCACCTGGAGCTTACGGATCAGATATTCGCTATGGGTCTCCAGGATGATTTGCCTGCTAACATCGAGATTGGCCACAAAAAAATCGGCCAGTTTAGATTGCAGGGCAGGGTGTAACTGAGATTCGGGTTGCTCGATCAGATAGATTTTGCTGCGCGGGTAATGGTAACTGGCAAAATCAATGAGAATGGGAAAAATCTGTCCCAATCCGTATCCGACATTGGCAAAATCCAGGGTCTTGCCGGTTCGTTTGTCCTTGAGGCCAAAATCTATCACGGTGCGTCCCGATTTTGCAGGTATCTCTTCGTATATCAGATCGTATTTCAAATCAAAAAGATCTATCCATTCCTGGAGACTCTTAACCGGATCTCCCTCCGGGCTCATCCAGGTGATGTCTTTCCCCCTTTGAATCTCCCGGACCTTGCGAATCATGTCGTTTTTGAAACTTAATGCCAAATCCCGGGTCAATTCCTCCCGATGAGCAGCATAAAATTTGACCGCCAGATTTTGCTCATGGGCCCGTGAAACAGATGCTATGGCAGATAATCTCAAACGCGCTAAGCGTCGACGTAATTTGTCAAAAAAGGTTAATATCGCCCACCTGTTGGCTAATCTAAAATACAGTTTTGCTTCTAAGGGGCTCCCTAACTTTTCCTCGATCTCGCGCAAGCCGTTTAATTGACCGATCATCTCCAAAAAGAAGTTAGCGATGTCGTCATCTTCCCAATTGATTTCCTCGAAGGGATAATCTGTCTCCCGATAAGCGTTGTTAGGAAGTATCTTCTTTAAATTGTCCCCGGGATCTTTTGATTTTGCAAAGTCCTTCCACTCCTCCCCGCCTTTTTGTTGCAGAAATGGGACCAATTCCACACCCGTTTCTTTCACAATATCCCAGAGATTCTCAAAGAGATCCAATTCATCCTCACCCGGGGAAATGGCTTCCGAGAAAAACTCTGGCAACCATTCTGGCTCGTGTATGGCGCTTTTGAGAATATTGATCCCCGGGATCCCTGATCGATAATTTTTGGGATAAAGAATAGGGTCAAAGTAATCCCCATTCTTAAAGCCGTAAAAAACATTGAAGATTTCCGTGAATAATTGTCTGACCTCTTCGTGATTACGCCTAAACAGGTTTTCCCACCTAATTGATTGAAACGAGCGCTCAATGTTTATCGGCCACTTAAACAGGTTGCCAGCCGCGTATTCAGGGGATCCAACTATTAAGTCGACCTGCATGTCAATAGACGGCTCATCACAAAAGAAGGAGTAATCCGTAAAAATTGGCATCACCGGCTCATTATTATGCCAGTCGAAAATGAGTTTCGTTGCGAAATGGAAATTGGGCTGGATAATTTCAGGATATAATTGTTCGATTACACTGTAATCGACAGATATTTCCAAAGGCGTCGGATCCCCTGGAGTTAAATCCTGCCCATCCGCATTCCAGTTCCAAATCAGCTCGTCGGGGCGACTGAACAACCATCTGATCAACCGCATAATGGAGGATTTACCGGTACTATTGGGACCAACCAAAATGGTTAGCGGGGCAAATTCCAGATCGGTTCGTTTGATGAAGCTTCGGTAATTCTTAAAACCAAGTTTTTTAAGCATGTTTATCGCCCTGGCAAAAATTCAGATATCCGCGGATTACGTTAAATGACCGCAGTCGGAAACTGAGGATTACTCCTCCCCAACCGCCAAACTCCAAAAGCGCTTTAAGGGGAGTTCGGCTTTGATTTCTTCATCGATATTGTCATACACCTTGAAGAGCTCTTCGATGATGGCGTCCTGATCCCAAATGCGCACCTTGAAGAATTGATTAGGGATCTCGCGCTCTACGCTGTTTTTGAAGCCATTCCAGGAGACCATTAGCCCGAATTCGGCCCCCGCATTTTGCATGGCTCCAATGAGTTGATCCAGGGTGGGACGGTCAACCGGCGCCAATCATCCAGGGTGTCGAAGAGGGTGTTGTGCATGACTCAGTTTCATCCTCAAGTAGAAAAGATTGGTGTGGGGCGCGGGCTTATCGCTAAGCATCCCATCAGGCATATTGTTCCAAATTATGCTTTCGCCAAATTGTGTTTAACCAGATACAATTTTGGTCAGAGCTTGGATTTCACCGAATCAAACAAATCCGGATTTTCAATCTCATACATACGGGGCATGGTCTCTAATAACCAGCCTTTTTTGTCGATAAGATCCCTATTGCGTACAAAGCGATCAACAAGGGTATTCATGGCTTCCATTTGCTGGATTTCTGTCATCATTGGATTGTTCATGTAGCGGGTTCGAATCAGTTGTATCAGAGCGTCATCAAATTCTAACCCACTTTGTCTGGCCGACAAAAACTCTTTAAATTGGTCTTTACGAGGCCGGAAGTTACTTCCCTGCGCCCTTGAGCATACCTCAAATACAGATACCCGGCGATGATCAGCAACAGAATGAAGACTTTCATATTGGACTCCTGTAGTGACAATTATTTGGGGTTGCGTTTGTTCAATTATTGGGATAAGTGAAAGGCTAAAACTTTACGCCAACGCCCAGGAATAAGTTGTAGGCTGCCTTATCCGGAAATAATACGCGATCATCGATTTCGACTTCTGTTTTGTTAGAGAGAGAGGCATTCAAGGAAAATTTTGAATCAAAGTAGATGTTTTTGTTGAAGGGATACAGATATCCAATCCCGGCCGAAAGATAGGCCATGTCATATTTCCCTCGCACCTCAGTCTCCTTAACGCCAATGGAATAGCGCCAACTTTCAAATCCCACCGGGAAATAAATCCCTTTTAAGGAACCCAGGAAAAAATAGTCCACACCGATTCGGAATCCCGAATCGACGGTTCCATTTTCGAATTCATCAGTATAAAAAGCGTTGGGAATATCAAAGGTAAAAAATTCTCCAACAAAACGGAGCTTATCTTTACCTACCCATGCGCCTGCCCCAATACCGTTGAAGAACAAGGGACCGGCGTTGACGGCGAATCCCCCGAATAGACTCCTTCTAGGCTGATAGAAATTGTAGCCACCAGATTTCAATTGTCTAACGGTCCTTTCGTAGACGATGGCAAGCCCTTGTATGGCCGGCATTTTCCCGCCTGGTAAAGTTTGATAACCTCCCAGCCAGGGGTTATACAAAATTCCCGGGGCTTTGTATTCGCTAACGTCTTTGGTGGGGATAATGGCGTCGGCACCGATTTCCTTGGCCTTTTTGCGCATGCTTTCCAAAATGCTGGGTAGAGAAGTTCCGGTGCCGCCCCGGGTTTCCAGGGTTGCAATGACCACAAATGGCTCGTCGGGTTTTTGGTCCAGGATCTCGACAGACCGGCTTTCCGGGAAAGTGACGGCATCATTTTTCATAACTGCGGTTGTGGCTACACACCCATAGAGGGGAAGGAGTAAAAGCAAAACCATGATCCTCATTTTCAGCTCCTTTATGTTTCTTTGCCGTGAAAGCAGATACATTTTAATTTTCCCTAAGCTTTGCCTGGTTTTCGAGGCAATGAAAACTTTCAATCAGTGCTTCCCCCAAAAAAACGACCCGAATTCTTCAACCGACATTAGCGGCTCGGTTTTGTGAATCATGCGGTGACAGTTGGCGCAAAGGATCGCCAGGTCTTCGAGGGTTGTGAAGGACTTATCTTCGAGACTTGCCAGGGGAACTCTGTGGTGCACCTCGAAGCATGCCAAACCAATCTCCTCCGGGAGGTCGCGGGAATTGAGGCCGCAAACTTCACAACGAAGACAGCCGTCTTTTTTAAGAAGCAGCTCTTTTTTGAATTTTGCCAAGCCGGGTTTGCGTTCCCGGACGTAATGAAGTCTGAGCTTCTTATTGCCTTCCATCTGCCCGGGAAATTCAATTTCGGCGTTATCGCTAAGCTCGATGCCCTTTACCTGCTCCAGGAAAAGAACCGCAATGGCAATCTCCCGTACCCCCTCCCACTGGCGATATTGGGAATCATAGCTAAGTCCAGCAGCACGGAATTCCCCCTGATAGCGCCAGTTGTGAGAAGCCTGTTTGATAAAAACGGGGATAATGTTTTTGTCGTCAACCAGCCATTGGGCACTTTTTTTGACCTGGGGTCCGGCGCCGATATCGATAAAAAATGGGGCCCGGCGGTTTTTTTTAGGGTCGAAACAGCCGCAGAGGACTTTCCCGTTCCGGGTTGGCAAATAAGACTGAGCACTACCACCGCCCAAAAGATCTCTGATTTGCCCTCTGGTGTAGGGGGTATCGCAGCTAAACAGTTTTTTCATGTAGCCGTCTCTCGCTCTCCAACATCCCGATTGCCTTCATTGATACTCCCCAAGGACTTTTTACCGCCCGCGCTTAATTTTTGGCAATGGTTTATTTCAATGAGAACACATCTTGTTGTTTGTTGCGCCTGTTTTTTGCATTTCGTTTGATATAACCCAGGCTAATTAACCACTCTATACAAGCTGTTCTGTTATTCTCTGAAACCGCATTTATGTTATCTGTTAGCTCCGTATAATTCGCCTCTTTTCTATCAGAGAGAAAGCCAATAATCTCTCCAAGGGGCAGGGCCGCACGCTCCTCTAAAAGTTTAAACATTTCCTCTTTAGATTGTATTTTTTTCAGGATCTTGACTTTCTGTTGATCGCAGTCAATTAGGCCTAAGTATTGCAGAAAGAACAACTTTTGGCTTGTGTTGTTTGGGGCGTTATTTTTCCCCTTGCCCGACCTTTCTGCCAATTCTTTTTCAAAATCTTCGCGTTTCCAGGGGCTTTTCTTCATTAGTTTTTTTAGCTTCTGCCAATAATCACCACCCAACCGTGGTTCCGGAATAAATTCGTACATACTTTTTTGGATTTTCTTGAAATTGTTTTCCCAGATATTGTTAAGGTCTTTCAACTCATCCCGGCTGAGTTCAAAGGAGTGATTTTCCCATTGATCATTGAACCACTTATACAAGTCGGCAATCAGTTCCTGCTCCTTTTTGGTCTTATCGGTCAAGAGCATGTTTAATTCGTCGTTTAGTAACTCCCCGCCACGGGTCAGGTTACTCGAGCCGAAAAGGGCAGATTTGCCGGGCACCAAAAACAATTTGGCATGCAGATGGGGGTTGTTGCGGATTTTAATAGGGGCAGAATTTCTCTCGAATTCGGCCAACTGAGAGACAGGGTTGCTCAGGCTGAAGACAACATTCATCGGATTTAAATTGGTCAGAAGTTTGATGGTAAGCCCTTTTCTTTTATCGACGAAATCGGCAAAAAGCTTACTGCCAGATTCGCTGATAAAGGGGCTGCTGATGTAGATTTCAGAAAACCGCTTTTTTTTCAACGACTTCAGGAATTCGCCAATGGGCTTATTGTTGGTAAACTCCATTTTTTCTCCCTTTCTTTTGATCCTCAGGCCATGCTGAAGGTTTGCCAGCCATGTCTCTCAGACATTCATGATGAACATTTACTCGATGAAACGGTTTTGATAATCCACAGATTTATTCCAGAACTTTTTGAGTATTATCATACTTTTCTCACCCAGGGAATGCCCACAGCTTTTGTTTTGGCATTTCCAAAAATCACGGTTTTGACTGAGGATCTCGCCACATTTAGGGCAGGAGGCAATTTTTTTGTCATGATGCTCTTTGCAGCAGGCATGACAATCCTGACAAACCAACCAGTTGTTGTGACACCTTGGGCAATCACGGCTATCAATGATGTGATTGTTTTCGCCGGAACAATCCGGATTTAAGCAATGGGTAAGTCTAACAATCTCCTCGAACTGTGAGCATTCCTGGTTTGAGCACTTAAACAAAGGAACCGCATAAAAACCAACCCGTTTCGGTTCAAAGGGCTCTGGCCTGAGCAAGTTTTTACAAGCTCGACACTCCAACCGATTCAGAATTTCATTCATTCGATTGGCCCAGCCAGCATATCTGGCATAAATGCGGTGAATGTCTTTTTGGGGGTTATTGGATGTTATAATCCCAATAGCCGGTAAAATTTCACAAAGAGTCCACTGGTGTGGTGGCAGGTCAAAGTCAGCTTCGCGGTTTGGTTTACTACAGATTCTACCCCGACACCAAAAAGAAGGATACTTTTTCTGAGTATATTCATTTCGGTCTTTATTAAAAAATGGCTCTTCCTTCCAAAAATTTCCCTCGCAGAACCCGGATGGACACAATGGATGGTTTGAATCTTGCTCCAGCCAAAAACTTCCCCCAAAACTTACGTATTTCCCCCGATAATCATATCCAATATCACCTTTATAGAATTTTCTACCATCACATGTTTTCAACAAATTCTCAATGGTGGGTTTAAAACTTTTTAAGGATTTAATAGACACATAAAAGGAAGTGTTTAATGCGATCTTAAAGTCTTCAAAGGATTTTTCACCCGATAGTAAAATCGCCTGCAATATGGACGCATTCAATTCAGTAAACTGTATTTGCGTTAATTGATTTTTTAAATCTGCGGTGGAAAATTTTCCATGATATACCGAATAAGCCCAATACCGAATCAAATCGGCCTGATAATGCTCTGGAAGTTCCTTGAGTATGTGGTTTAATTGGGCACAGTCGTTTGCTGAAATACGCCCCAGAAAGGCCCTCCACACGACTCCTTTACCTTCTTGCGACTGCTTTCCAGCCAACCGTTCAAATGTTTCCTGAAGGTCATGGCTGCCGGCTTCAATTTTGTCTAATTCATGGTAAAAGCTGCAATGAGGAAGAGACCTTGCCATATCTGGAAATTCAAAATCGACAAAATATTGTTCCGCATACATTTCGTTTGGAAAGATTTGGAGCCATTTTAACCGTTCATCCCGGTCAAGTTTTGAAAAGTGGGCAAAGAGCTTTTTCTCAAAAGTTGCCAATTTAGATCTGGGAAGACTTTTGGATTGAATGGTTTGCGCAAGAATATTGAATTCCTGATGTCCGATGAGATCCAAGTTGTTTATGGTCTCAATTAGAAGATTCTCCTCGGTGATGATTTCCAATAGCGATATCAGGAGAATTGCAGGCAATTGAAAGAAAAGGGATAATTGAGAGGGTGAAACTTCAGGCAATTTGTCTACAAAATATCTCAAATGTTCTTTTGATAGGTGTCTTGTCTCGGTTGGGTTACTGTGCAGGAATTGGAGTATCCCTGTGGTTACCCCCTGCAAATCACCATAGTTCTTTCCGTTTTTACGAAAGAAATGAAGAACAATCTCTAAGTCGCTTACCGATTGAATCTGGACCTGGTTGAGGATTATCCCCGAAATTTCAGGGTCGTTGGCAAGCTCGACCATCTTGAGTTGGACTGCTACAGGAAAATCGGACAAATCATCTAATAAAGGGTTGACAATCATTTGCCAGATTCGTTCCAGGCGATGATTGTCCTCAAATGAATTTGCCGATAAAAAAGCATCAGCAAGCAAAATTGTCTTCGAATCCCACTTGACCTCAATCAGGCATTTTTCCAGTAATTCCTGGCTGTTTAGAAACCGGCTGATAGCCAGTTGTAATGAAAAGTCTAGATTTGAAAAGGTCCTGATGATGTTAACACTGAAATTCTCCGGGACAAGGCTGGCCAATGTCTCATCCTCAATCAATTTTTGGATCAATTGTACGGAGTTGCCACTTTGCCTGAAATCCCATTTAGCCAGGAGATGGGTAACCAAACCCCGAAATGCATCAATCCTTGCCAGGTTCAACAAATCATTCGGATTAACCATCTCAAATGTATCAATCAGAATCTCATTGATACGCTCTTGCTGAGTTTGAGAAAACTGGGCAAGTAAATCGAAACGTTTTCGTTGGATAATGACCCGGCAGGAAGCTTCTAACTCTGATTGGTCAAAATCGACTTTTCTGCGAAGTAAATCTTCCAAAATGGTGAGTGCGATGGGGAAGTCCCAACAAGCAGTTAAAGTCTTTCGCCAGAGCTCTGGCCTTGATTCTGATATCAATTCAACTTTTCGACCTCTCAAACCCTCTTCGCGCTTCTCCAGTCGAAAAGAAACCGGTACCCCTTCAAAGTATTGATGGGGGTTTTGGAAGGCATCCTTCACTCGAAAAAAGACGTCTCCTTCACAAGGCTGTGTCTCCGACCTTGCCGAATGAATGAATCCGAAACCATTCTTTTCGTAATCGAGGAATTTTACCAGACCAAAACAAAGCTCTTTGTCATGCATAGGTAATCAATTTTGAATAGATGTGATGCAATCAGTAAAAATGAATCGAAAGACAATAAAGATAAACCGGCCCGGAGGAAGTGTGTCAACCTTTACAAGATGCCCTAATTATGCAGGGTGAACCTTGACCCATGCAGCTAATTATCGGAATTTTTTCCTAAAATTCGCATATTGCGCTTTTGGAGTGAGATGCAGAACGGTTTTTGCGCCAAAGGCGTTTTGTGATTTTCTCTCTTTCTCGCACCATTTTTCGCTTGAATCAACTATCAATTCGAACTACTTTTCCGCAAGCCATTTGGGTGGGTGTGCTTTCCCCTCTTACCATTTTCCATTAAGCTGCACGTTCTGATGAGCCGGTTAAAAAGGAGTTAACCTCTCTTGTCGCTGTCACCTATTCCCATAGCCCCGGGAGCCCGGGTTCTGGTCCGCGATGCCGAATGGCTGGTGAGCCGGGTAGACCGCACCCAAAATGGAAATCAGGCCATTACCGCCATCGGTCTCTCGGAATTGGTGAAGGATAAGGAAGCTATTTTCCTGACCCATATCGACCGCGATATCAAGGTGATGGACCCGGCTAAAACCCGCATTGTCCCCGATGCCTCTCCCCAATTCCGGGAAGCCAAACTTTATATCGAAAGCCTCCTCAGGCAAACCCCACCGACAGATGAGCGCATTTACCTGGGACACCAGGCGGCCATCGATCCGGTGCCTTATCAGCTGGATCCCGCTCACCAGGCTCTTAAACAACCGCGCCAGCGCATCCTGATCGCCGATGCGGTCGGGCTGGGGAAAACCATCGAGTTGGGCATCCTGCTCAGCGAGTTGATCGCCCGAGGCAAGGCGCGGCGTATTCTGGTGCTGGCGGTGAAAAGCATGCTGACCCAGTTTCAGAAGGAACTGTGGTGCCGGTTTACCATTCCCCTGACCCGCCTGGACTCGCTGGGCATTAAACGCATCCGCAGCCACATTCCCACCAACCACAATCCGTTTTATTATTTCGATAAGACCATTATCTCCATAGACACGCTCAAGCAGGACAGCGAATACCGCACCTACCTGGAGAATTGTTTCTGGGACGTGATCGTCATCGACGAGGCCCACAATGTGGCCGAACGCGGGACCCGCTCAATGCGCGCCCGTCTGGCCCGTCTGCTTGCCAGCCAGTCGGATACCCTGATCATGCTTACCGCCACCCCTCACGACGGTCGTCCGCGCTCTTTCGCCAGCCTGATGAATATGCTCGATCCGACCGCCATCGCCGATCCCGAGCACTACGGCCCGGAGGATATCCGGGGGCTGTTCATCCGGCGCTTCAAGAAGGACATTATTGATCAGGTGGGAGATGCTTTCCGTCAGCGTCATATTGCGGTAAAGAAAGCCCAGGCCAGTCCCGCGGAAGAGGCGGTATTTGCCTTTCTTGCCGATCTCTCTTTCGCCCGTCTGGATCAGCGCCGCGGACCGGGCCAGTTGTTCAAAACCACCCTGGAAAAGGCCCTTTTCTCAAGCCCGGCCGCCTGCCGGCAAACGATCGCCAATCGCCTGCGCCGCCTGGAAAAAGAGGAGAGTCCGGAGGCCCTTGCCGATCGGAAGCACTTGCGTGAATTGGAGCGGTTGTTGAGCGAAATTGGTATAGGGGATTTCACCAAATATCAGGCTTTGCTGGCCGGGATTCGCGAGAATCTTCAGTGGAACGGCCGGGACAGCGAGGATCGCCTGGTTATTTTCACTGAACGCATCGAAACCCTCAAATTTTTGGATGAAAATCTGCGCAAGGACCTGGGTCTGAAGGACAAGCAAATTGCCCAGCTGCGCGGGGATATGTCGGATGTGGATCAACAGGCGGTGGTGGAGCGCTTCGGCAAGGGGGATGATCCCCTTCGTTTGCTGATTGCCAGCGACGTGGCTTCGGAAGGGATCAATCTGCACTACCAGTGCCATAAGATGATTCACTTCGATATTCCCTGGTCGCTGATGGTCTTTCAGCAGCGCAACGGACGGATCGACCGCTACGGCCAGAAACATACCCCCTTCATCGTTTATCTGATTACCGAAAGCGGGCACAATAAAATCCGGGGAGATGTGCGCATTCTGGAACTGCTGATTGAGAAGGACGAGCAGGCGGTGCGCAATATCGGAGACCCCTCGGCATTAATGGGAGTCTATAACATTCAGCAGGAAGAGGACATCACCGCCCGGGCTATTGAAAGCGGGGAGGGCGCCCAGGCTCTGGAAGCGGCCATGAGCAGCCCCCGCACCGCCAATATGATGGAACTGGTGATGAAAGAGGCTCAGGTTGCCCCCTCGCCGGATTCGCCCACCGGGGAGCGCTTTTCGCTCTTCGCGGATGATTACCATTACCTGAAAACAGCGCTGGGCCATCTGCAGCAAGGGGAAACCCTGCAGGTCAGCTTTGACGATGCCCGGAACACCGTTAATTTAACCCCGCCGAAGTCGCTGGCCCATCGCCTTAAACGCCTGCCCCGCGAGATGCGCCCCGACCGGGGTGAGTTTGTGCTGACCGCCGATCGCATGCAGGTTCAGGCGGCCATGGATCGGGCCCGCCGCGAGGAAAGCAGCTGGCCGGATATCCAGCTGTTGTGGTCGCTACATCCCATGCTGCTGTGGCTGAACGACACGGTGCGGGCCGCTTTCGGCCGCATGGAAGCCCCGCTGCTGCGACTTTCTTCCCTCAAGGAAGACGAATGCTTTTTTCTGATTTCCGGGCTGTTGCCCAACCGCAAGAGCCATCCCCTGGTGTACCGCTGGTTTGGGGTGGGATTTGAATCGGGGGAATTCCGGGAAATCCTCCCTCTGGAAGCACTGCTGGAAAAAACCGAACTGCACCGCCGGGACTTTGCCAACACCGGGGTTAATGATCCGGTCCCTGCGGAAATGCCCATCCTGCTGGAGAGAGCCCTGGAAAAAGCCCGGTCCCGGATGGAAGAAGAGCGCGTCCAATACCAAACCCAAATGCGTCCCCGGCTCAAAGACCATCTGCAGCGCCTGAGCACCCTGGAGCAAAAGCAACTGGAGCAGGCTAAAATCAATTCGGAGACGGGGAAACTCAGCCAGACCGAATACGGACGGACCCAGCGGCAAATCGCCCGGGTGTTTCAGAACCACCTCACCTGGATTGAAGACACCCTGGAAACCGGGGATACCCCTTACCTGCAGGTGGTGGCGGTGATGCTGGGACGGTAGGCAGGGCCACATTTTGATCCCCTAACCCCCTTAAGAAGGGGGAATTAAAGGGGGTCAAAACCAGAGCAGAAACAAGGAAGGCTAATGGCCATCGATCTGAGCGGTATTAACAACGAAAATGAATTTTACGCCCATCATTATCTCAGCACCTTGCTGGAGAATGACCTGAAGGGGGTAATGGCGCTCTGGAAGGAGCGCGAGGAGCAGGAGGCGGATTACATCCCGCCGGACCGGGCCTTGGGTAATCTCTATCGTCCTTATTTCCAAGCCCGTAGCCGCCTGCAAGGCCTGCGAAACCCCCTCGTTCAGCGGGAACAACAGGGAGAAATCCTGCAAACCCTGCTGGAGCTGCTGGGATTTCCCTGGCAACCTCGCGAAATCCGCCTGGAGGATGGCCTGCTCTGTCCGGTGCTGGCCACCCTGAACGACCCGGCCGGGGCCCCGCAGCTATGGGTCCTGGAAATGCCCTTTCCCGGAGAGGAAGATCAATCGCTTTTTGAGCTGGCTCTGAATGAGGGAGACACGGGGGAAGCCCCTGTGGATGGGATGCCGGGAACGGTGCTGGATTTAATCAACAGGCATATTTTTGCCCAGGAAGAACCGCCCCGCTGGCTAATTCTGGCCGGCTTTTATCAGGTGATCCTGGTCGACCGCAGTAAATGGGCCCAGAAGCGCCACTTGCGCTTCGACCTGGCGGAAATTCTGGGCCGCCGCGAGGCCTCCACCCTGCGGGCCACCGCCGCCCTGCTGCACCGGGACAGCATCTGCCCGGAAAGCGGGCCCAATTTGCTGGACACCCTGGACGAAAAAGCCCATAAGCACGCCTTCGCGGTTTCCGAGGACCTCAAATACGCCGCCCGGGAGGCGGTGGAGCTGTTGGGCAACGAGGTGATTTACTACCTGCGCGAGGTGCGCAAGGAGCGCATCTTCGAACGCCCCGAGCTGGCCGCCCAACTGAGCAGCGAATGCCTGCGCTACCTCTATCGCCTGCTTTTCCTTTTTTACCTGGAAGCGCGTCCCGAGCTGGGCTTTGCTCCCCTGAAAAGCGATGCCTATCGCAGCGGCTACAGCCTGGAGGCCCTGCGGGAATTGGAAATGCGTCCCCTCAACAACGAGCGGGAGCGCAACGGCTATTATCTGCACCACTCTCTGCAAACCCTCTTCGATCTGGTTTATCAGGGGGTCAATTTCGAAGTGAAGGAGGGAAAGCTGGACTTCGAGGATAATCCGCTCTCCCACGAGTTTCGCATGGCGCCCCTCAAATGCCACCTCTTCGACCCGGAGCTTACCCCGCTGCTGAAGGGGGTGAAATTCCGCAACCGGGTCCTGCAGCGGGTGGTGGAATTGCTTTCCCTCTCCCGCCCGGCCCGGTCCGGCAAACGCCGGGAACGCCGGGGGCGGATCAGCTATGCCCAGCTGGGGATCAACCAGTTGGGGGCGGTTTACGAAGGGCTGCTCTCCTACGCCGGTTTTTTCGCCCAGGAGGACCTCTACGAGGTTAAGAAAGCCGGCACCGACCCCACCGAGTTGGAAGCAGCTTATTTTGTGCCGGGGGCGGATCTGCCCCTTTACAAGGAAGACGAAAAAATTTACAACCAGGACGGCAGCCTGCGCAAACACCCCCGCGGCAGCTTTATCTACCGCCTTTCGGGACGCCAACGCCAGAAGTCCGCTTCCTACTACACCCCGGAGGTGCTCACCCAATGCCTGGTGAAATACGCCCTGAAGACCTTGTTAAAGGAGGAGATGAGCGCCGAGGAGATTCTCCGCTTAACGGTTTGCGAGCCGGCCATGGGCAGCGGGGCCTTCCTGAACGAGGCGGTTAACCAGCTGGCGGAGGCCTATTTGCAGCGCCGCCAGAAGGAACTGGGGGAAACCCTGGGGCCGGAGCAGTACCTGCGGGAACGCCAGAAGGTTAAGATGTATCTGGCGGATAACAACGTTTTCGGGGTGGACCTCAACCCCACCGCCATCGAGCTGGCCGAGGTGAGTTTGTGGCTAAACAGCATTTACGCCGGCAGTGAGGAGCAGGCCGCCTTTGTGCCCTGGTTCGGGATGCAGCTCAATTCCGGCAATTCCCTGATCGGAGCCCGACGGGAGGTTTTTGAGGGGCACCAGCTGGGCCGGGAGCGCCAATGGCTGAGCGCGGTGCCGCAAGCGGTTTCCCGGCAGGATTCTCCCTCGCCGACCTCGGTTTACCACTTTCTGCTGCCGGACGAGGGCATGGCCTTTTATAACAACAATGTCATTAAAGCCATGGCCGGGGAGGCCCTCAAAAGGATGGCCGCCTGGCGCAAGGACTTTTGTGCCCCCTTTTCGCCGGGGCAATTGAGCACCCTGCAGAGTCTTTCCCGGGTGGCTGATGAACTGTGGGCCGAGCAGGCCATCCAGCAGCAGCGCATCCGGGAGCGCACCACCGATCCTATCGCCATTTACGGGCGACCCGCCAAAGCCGGGCGACGCCCCAGCACCACCCGGGAAAAGGACAAGATCTTCGACCAGGAAATGCACAGCAAGGGAGTGCGCAACGCCAGCCCTTACCGGCGCCTCAAGCTGGTAATGGACTACTGGTGCGCCCTGTGGTTCTGGCCCCTTGAAAAAGCGGATCTGTTGCCCAGCCGGGATGAATTCCTGCTGGAGGTAAAGCTTATCCTGGAAGGGCAAAAGGCGATGAGCGGGGTGGTTGGGGAACAAACCACCCTTTTCCCCACCACCCAACCCCAGCAGCTGGCCCTGCAGTTGCTGGACAAACACGGCTTTGTGGACCTTGCGGCGTTGCAGGACTACCCCCGCCTGCGCCTGGTGCGGGAGCTGGCCACCCGCTACCGCTTTTTCCACTGGGAGCTGGAATACGCCGACCTTTTTGCCGAACGGGGTGGGTTCGACCTGGTATTGGGGAATCCCCCCTGGGTGAAGTTGGAATGGAGCGAAGGGGGCATTTTGGGGGACTTCGAACCCCTCTACGACATCCGCAAATTCAGCGCCTCCCGCTTAAACAAACTGCGCGAGGAAACCCTGGAAAAGCACCAATTGCATGGGGCTTACCTTGGGGAATTCGAAGAAGCGGAGGGGGCCCAGAACTTTTTAAACGCCCGCCAGAACTACCCCGCCCTGCAGGGCATGCAGTCCAACCTGTACAAATGTTTCCTGCCCCGGGCCTGGGGGATGGTTAACCAGCAGGGTGTTTCCGGCTTTGTGCATCCGGAAGGGGTGTACGACGATCCCAAAGGGGGGGCTTTTCGGGAGCAGCTGTACCCGCGCCTCAGGTACCATTTTCAGTTTCAAAACGAGTTCGGCCTTTTTGAAGGGACTAATGATCATGGAAGGCTCAAATTTAGCTTAAACGTTTATGGAGCGGTTAAATCGGAAGGTGATTTTACAAATATTTCCTGGCTCTTTCATCCTAAAACCATTGATGAGTGTTTTCAGAAACAAGTTTCTTATAAGGTTGAAGGGATTAAGAATTCTGATAATCAATGGAATATTGTTGGTCATCCGGACCGCTTGGTACCTGTTAATAGTAACACCCTCGCTCTCTTCGCCAAACTCTACGACCCGCCCGGCACCCCGGCCGTGCAGGCCCGCTTGCCGGTGGTGCATTCCCGGCAGGTGCTGGCGGTGCTGGAGAAATTTGCCGCTCAGGAACGGCGCCTGGGGGATCTGGTTGGAGAATACACGGCCACGGTTATGTGGGATGAAACCAATGCCCAAAAGGCGGGGATTATCCGGCGGGAGACCCGCTTTCCTGAACATCCCGGTGAGTGGATTGTCTCCGGCCCTCATTTTTACGTGGGCAATCCCTTCAACAAAACTCCCCGGGAGGCGTGCACCCAGAATTCCCATTACGATGTCCTCGATCTCACCGAGCTCCCTCCGGACTACCTGCCCCGCACCAACTATGTGCCGGCGGCTCCCCCGGCCGTTTACCAGCAGCGCACCCCCAAAGTGCCCTGGGGGGACAACAGGGGGGTGACGGAGTATTATAGATTGGCTTTTAGAAAAATGTTGAGTCAATCAGGCGAGAGGACAATGATCCCAGCTATTTTGCCCCGATATTGTGGTCACGTTGATGGTACCTTTAGCTTGGTTTTTAAAGACAACTCAATGCTCATCTCCGCATTTTCTCTTTTTAGTTCATTATCCTTTGACTTTTTTTTGAAAACGACTGGCAAAGCCAATTTTAGAAATGAACTAGCAGTTTTACTACCAATTGTAGAAAGTGAATATGCCAAACAAATGACTTTGCGGTCGTTATTGCTTCATTGTTTGTCGCAAAGCTATACCGAACTTTGGAAAGGAATATGGGAACAAAATCTAACAAAAGATTTCTGGACCAAACCCGACCCGCGCCTGGACAACGCCCACTTCGCCAATCTCACCCCGGAATGGACCCCGGCAATCCCCCTGCGCAGCGACTACGCCCGCCGCCAGGCCCTGGTGGAAATCGACGTGCTGGCCGCCAAAGCCCTGGGACTTACCCTGGAGGAGCTGTGCGCCATCTACCGCATTCAATTCCCGGTGCTGCGCCAGAACGAAAACGATACCTGGTACGACCGCAAGGGGCGCATTGTCTTTACCTGCTCCAAAGGGCTGCCCGGGGTGGGCTTCAGCCGTCCGGAATGGAATGACATTAAGGACCTGCAAAGCGGGACTGTGGAGCGCACTGTAAGCGATCACACCCGCCCCGGACCGCCCCGGGAATGCACCATCGTCTACCAGGCCCCCTTCGATCGCTGCGACCGGGAAGCCGACTATGCCACCGCCTGGGAGGCCTTTTCATGATCCCCGCCATTCTCAGCCGTCAGGTGCGCCAGGGCATCCGGGATTTCCTGCTCACCACCTTCCCGGTTTCTACCCCGCTTTTCCGGGAAACCCTGCCACAACTGCTGGAGGATGAGGAGGCCCTCTTTAAGGGACCCTATCTTTCCCTCAAACGCCCCTTCCGGGCCGCGGCGGATGCCGGCCAGCCCTTCACCGGGTTTGAGCCCGGTTTTACCGCCCACCGCCACCAGGCCCGGGCCTTTGCCCGCCTGAATGGCGAGGCTCCCCGCTCCACCCTCATCGCCACAGGGACCGGCTCCGGGAAAACGGAGAGCTTTCTTTTCCCGGTTCTGGAGCATTGTTACCGAAATCGCGAAAAAGGGGGCATTAAGGCCATCCTCATTTATCCCATGAACGCCCTGGCCAACGACCAGGCCCGCCGCCTGGCGCGTTTTGTGCACCGGGAACCCCGGCTGCGCGGAAGCCTGCGGGCCGGCCTTTACATCGGCGGCAAGGGGGAGCGCAGCAACAAGGAAATGACCGCGGAGAATGTGATCACCGATCGTTTTCGTCTGCGCGACCAGCCCCCGGATATTTTGCTCACCAACTACAAGATGTTGGACTACCTGCTGGTGCGTCCCGGAGACCAGGCCCTGTGGCGGCACAATGCTCCGGAAACCCTGCAATATCTGGTGGTAGACGAATTGCACACCTTCGACGGGGCCCAGGGTACCGATCTGGCCTGCCTGCTTCGTCGACTCAAGCAGCGCCTTAAAACCCCCGCCGGACATCTGTGTTGCGTGGGCACCTCCGCCACCCTCGGTGGGGAAAAAGAGGCCTCGCGGCTGCTGGATTACGCCCGGGATATTTTTGGGGAGCCTTTCGATGGGCAGGCGATTATCAATGAGGATTTGCTGAGTAGCGCCGAATTCCTGGCCGGCAGCCCCATTCGCTACCGGGAGATACCCGATGCCGCCGGGGGACTTTTGCCCGGGGAGGCCCATACCCCCTACGCTTATCTGGCCGATCAGTACCGGCTGTGGTTTGGAGAAGAGGCCCCCGCAGCCCCGGAGGAACTGGCAACGGCATTGCCGCAAAAACTGCGCGAGCACCAGTTCCTGCGCTACCTGCTCAACATTCTGGAGAAGGGACCCCGTCCGGTGGGCGAAATCGGGGCGGAGCTATCCCTGCTGGTGCCGGAATTTGGGGCGGCATCCCCGCAGGAGCGGGCCAAGCTGCTGGACAGCTTTGTGGCGCTCATCTCCGCCGCCCGGATAAACAATGGGCAAGGCCAGCTTCCCTTCCTGGAGGTCCGCTACCAACTGTGGCTGCGGGAGCTGCGGCGTATGGTGGTTTCGGTTGCCCAAAGGCCGCAAATGGCCTTCTCAGACGATCTGGATCAGGACGCCCTGGCGGGTCACCTCCCGGTGGTGCACTGCCGGGAATGCGGGGCCATGGGTTGGGGAGCTCTGAAACGCCAGCAGGACACCCGCTTTTCCCCGGACCTGCAGCGCTTCTACCAATCTTTTTTTGCGGGCGGACCCACCCTGCACTTTGTCTTTCCGGTTCAGCATAGCGAAGGGCGGGGGCAGGGCATTTGCGGTCACTGCCTGCACCATTACCAGGGGAGCCCCCAAAACTGTCCCGCCTGCGGCAAAGCCGACCGGCTCATAGCCGCGGAGGTCTTTAACGAACGCCGCACCCGCAATAACCGCGTTTATGTGGATAAACACTGTCCTTATTGCCAGGCGCACGACGGGCTTACCATTCTGGGCTCCCGGGCCGCCAGTCTGATCAGCGTGGCCATCAGTCAACTGTTTGCCTCGCCCTTCAACGACGACAAAAAACTCCTCACCTTTTCCGATTCGGTTCAGGATGCCGCCCACCGGGCCGGTTTCTTTGGGGCCCGCACCTTTCGCTTCAACTTTCGCGCCGCCCTCCAGCAATGTTTGCAGGATCAGGAACAGCCGCCTTCCCTGGCCGCCATGCCCGGGGTTTTCGAGCAGTATTGGTCCCGGCGCCTGGATGGAAATGCCTATCTCAGCACCTTTTTTCCGCCGGATCTGCACTACCGCGAGGATTACGGATACCTGCGGCAACACGGAAAGCTGCCCAGGGGATCGGAACTACCGGAGCTGCTGCGGCAGCGCCTTTCCTGGGAAGTTAATTCCGAATACGGCTACCGGGCCCGGGTGGGGCGCACCCTGGAGAAGAGCGGGGCTTCGATAGCCCTGCCCGATCCGCAGCGCCTGCAAAAAGCGCTTGAGAACCTGCTGCCCATGTTGCGCGAAGAAATTGGGGGCCTGCGGGAGCTGGACCAGACCGCCCTGGCGCGCCTCATCGGTGGATTTATTGCCCAGTTGCGCGTAAAAGGAGGTGTTTTTCATCCCGGCCTGGAAAGCTATATCCGGGAGGGCGCCAATACCTTTATGCTGCGGCGTGTTCCTTACATGCCGCCGTTTGCGCCAGGGGGGCGCACCCCGGTTTTCCTGAGCCAGATCCCCTTTGGTTACGAACGCTTCGACGTGCTGTTGCGCGCCGGCAGCGTTACCTGGCACAGCCAGTGGGCGGTCAAAAATTTACTGCCCTTCGGCCAGCAGTTCGATCCGTTTATGGGGGATATCTACCGGTTATTGCTCCGGGAATTGGTTGCCCGGGAAATATTGCAGGAAGAGACGGTGCATGGGGTATCCGTCTGGGGACTGCGCGGGGAGGCCCTCCAACTGACCACTGCGGTGCGGCAACTGCGCTGCGACACCTGTGGGCACGACATGTCCGCCGCCACCGGGGAAGACCATTGGGTAGGAATGCCCTGTCTGCGTTTTAACTGCAGGGGGCATTATCAGGCGGAGCCTTCCGGCGAGGACTACTATCGCCGCCTTTACAGCACCGGGGATATTCAGCGTATCTTTGCCGAGGAGCACACCGGGCTGCTGGGCCGTGAGGAACGCGAGGAATTGGAGCAGCACTTCGAGCAGCAGAACCATCCCTGGGATCCCAATCTGCTCTCCTGCACCCCAACCCTGGAGATGGGGGTGGATATCGGAGCGCTTTCCTCGCTGGTGCTCTGTTCGGTGCCGCCCCGCCAGGCCAACTACCTGCAGCGCATCGGCCGGGCCGGTCGGCGGGATGGCAATAGCTTTATCCTGACTGTCGCCAATGGCGATCCCCACGATCTCTATTTCTACCAGCAGCCGGAAGAAATGATGGCCGGTGCGGTGGAGCCCCCGGGCGTTTTCCTGAATGCCCCGGCAGTCCTGGAACGCCAGTTTATCGCCTTCACCTTCGAAAGATTCATCCTGGCCGGCGTCCCGACCCCCGCCTTGCCGGCTAAAATCCGTCCGGTGCTCAACAGGTGGGAGAAGGAAGAACCGGGTAATTTCCCCTACAACTGGCTGGCCTTTTGCGAATCCTCGCAGGGAATTTTGCTTACTGACTTTTTCAACCTCTTTCAGGATGCCCTGGACGAGACGGCCAGAAAACACCTTTCTCAGTTTGTAAAAACCGACCGCCGTGAGGGCCTGCAATCCAGTATTAAAGCCGCTTTTGCCGATGCCGCGGAGGAGATCCGGGTGCATCGCCAGCGGGTTCAGCAACTCAACCGGAAAATCCGGGAAATGGAAAACAGTCCGGTTCGGGACCAAAACTACGATGCCAATCTCAACGAACTAAAACGCGAAAAGCAGGCCCTTAACGGGATTATCAACAAAATTGCCGATAAGGACCTGTTTAGCTTTCTCAGTGAAGAAGGACTGCTGCCCAATTACGCTTTTCCCGAGCCGGGGGTGCAACTGCGTTCGGTTATCTATCGGAAAAAGAGACGCGCCGATGCGGAGGGCGCCTATCAGGTGAGCGTCTACGAATACGAGCGCCCCGGGGCCAGCGCCATTCGCGAGCTTGCCCCCGAGAATCAGTTCTACGCCGGGGGGCGCCGGGTGAGCGTGGATCAGATAAATCTCCAGCTTTCCCCGGAGGAATTCTGGCGGTTTTGCGACAATTGCAGCCACATGGCCCGGGATCTGGGCGGGGAAGTATCGCCCACCTGTCCCACCTGTGGGAGCGAAAGGTGGTCCGACCACAATCAGGTCCGTTCCCTGATTCGCATGAAGCAGGTGATGGCCAATACCAGCGACCGGGAAAGCCGTATCGGGGACGACAGCGACGATCGAAGCCCTGCCCACTATCACAATCATTTGGTGGTCGAAATCGGCAGGGACAAAGTTGCCAGCGCCTTTCACATTCCCGGCGACCAGGTGCCCTTCGGATTCGAATACATCTCCCGTTTCACCCTTCGCGAGATCAACTTCGGCCATCGCGAGCAAGCCGGCAACCCGATCCGCATTGCCGGGCAGGATACCGGGATCAACGGCTTTCAGGTTTGCCGGGCCTGCGGAAAAGTCCGAAAAGCCGGGGACGCCGAAGGCCGCTGGCACGCCTTCGGTTGCCGTTATCGCGGCTTAACCGACGACGATTCTACCCTGAGCGGGTTTTACCTCTACCGCGAATTTCAGTCCGAAGCCCTGCGCATTCTGGCCCCGGCCCTGCTGAGAGAGGATTCCGGTTCGGTGGTCAACTCGCTGCGCGCAGCCCTTTTCCTGGGGCTTCGGGAGCATTTCCGGGGAGACATCGAGCACCTGCAGATCGCCCAGCAGTTTGAACCCTACGATGGCCCGGATTTTCAGCGCCATTACCTGGTGCTCTACGACCGCGTTCCCGGGGGAACCGGCTATCTTAAGGAATTAATGCGTGATAATTACCCCCTCCTGGATGTGCTGCAAAAAGGGCTGGATAAACTCAAGGCCTGTCCCCGATGCAGCCGTGCTGACGGTCCGGACGGCTGTTACCAATGTATTTACGCCTATCGTTTTAGCCGCGATATGGCCAATATCTCGCGGCAAAGCGCCATTAACCTGCTCACCGAGATTCTCCGGAACCGCCATCAGGTTGGTCCCATCGAAACGGTTGATACCATTTCCCTGAACAACCTTTTGGAAAGCGAACTGGAAAAGCGTTTTGTGGACGGCCTGGCCCGCCTGGCCCTGGAAAAGGACAATATCCGCCTGGAGAAAGAGATCGTCAATGGCAAGCACGGTTGGCGGCTGCAGGTCGGAGAATCCGTCTATCGCATGGAACCCCAGGTAAATCTGGGGCCGGAGCAAGGGGTGTCCGAGCGCTGCCGGGCAGACTTTGTGCTTTACCCGATTAAACAAACGCCCGGAAAGCCGGTGGTGCTCTTTACCGACGGCTTTGCCTATCACGCCGGGGAAACACAGCTAAACCGCCGCCTGGGAGCGGATATGCGTCAGCGTATGGCCATTGTGGACAGCAAAGCCTTCCGGGTGTGGTCGCTAACCTGGCAGGACCTCGAAAAACTGGAAACCCGCCATCCGGAACATTTTGAGAACCTGCTTAAATCGCCTCCCCACCAGCTTTTTCAGGTTTACAGTAACCAACCGGGTCGACAAGAACATCAGCGCTTGCTCCAGCTGGGCTCCATGGATCTTCTGATCGCCCATCTGGAAAAGCCTCAGGCCGGGTATTGGCTGGCGGTTGCGCACCTGGCCGTTCTGGGCATGGTGGTGGCGGAAGGTTTGGTGAACATCAGTAAGGACACCTATCGCAAGGCTTTGCAAGAGGCCGTGGCCGCTCCGCTTGATGAGCAAAAGCTGGACGTCCCTTTAGCCGAAGAGGGAGGCACTTTACTGGGCTGCCGCTGGGTGTTCTCGGGAGAGCAGGAGGGGGCAACCGTGCTGTTTATGGTGATCAGTCAGAACGATGACATCGTTACCTCGGGTGGGAAAGGCATTCGGCTGCTGGTGCGCCTCTTAGACGAAAAGCCCATGCCCCGCGAAAAGTTCCGGCGCCTCTGGAATGGTTATCTGCAGGCCTTCAACCTGCTGCAGTTTTTGCCGGGAGCGCGATTCCTCGCCAGTGAAGGGCTTCGTAGCGCCGGGGATCCCGTGGTGGATGAATGGTTGTTTGCCGAGATTGAACCGCAACAGGATGCCCCGCAAATTGAACCCGCCTGGGCGGAGATTCTGGCCGTCAGCGAACCGGCCTGGCAGGGGGCAATTGAGCAACTCAGCGGCATGTCCGTCCCCCTGCCCATCTGCGGCTACGAACTCATGAACACCGGTGGGGCGGTTTGCGCTCAGGCTTTCCTGGCCTGGGAAAACGACATGATTGCCATTCTGGCGCCAGATGAAATGGATGGAAAACACCTTTTTGAAGAAGCCGGCTGGCAGGTTTTTGCTATCGACGCTCTGGTGAGAGATCCGGCAATGCTGTCAGGCCTTTTCAAATAAAAACTTGTTCCCAAAGCCTTGGATAAAATATGACTTCATCTTCAGTCCCAACCAACAAGCCCGTTAACGTTGCCATATCCGTGGACCTGCTCAAGGCTTACGCCGGGATTCCCCGTTCACAGCAGGGCAAAATCCGGGAGTTCATTGAAAAATTCCAGGAGAATCCCACCTCTCCGGGGATCAACTACGAAAAGATTCAGCAATGGAAAGACCCCAACCTGCGTTCCGTGCGCATCGACCAACAATACCGTGGGGTAGTCCTCAAACCCGATAGCGGAAACCTCTTTATGCTCCTTTGGGTGGCTACTCATGACGAAGCATACCAGTGGGGCATGGACAAGCGCATTAAAATTCATCCCACCACCGGTTCCTTGCAGGTCGTATCCACCGAATTGGTGGAGCCGGAGCCTCAACGTCAGGATAAAGCCCGGGTGCCAGGACTTTTTGATGCCTACAAAGACCGGCAACTGGCGCGTCTGGGGGTGCCTGAAGAACTGTTGCCGCTGGTGCGCCATATCCGCAACGAGCAGCAATTGGATGTTCGTTCCCACGAGCTGCCTCAAGAAGTTTATGAGGCCCTGTTGATGCTGGCTGCCGGTTACAGCTATGAGGAAGCGGTGCTGGAAATTGAAGCCCCTGAACAACCGGTTGATACGGGAGATCTTTCCGAAGCCCTTCAGCATCCGGACTCGCAGCGGCGCTTTCATGTTCTGACCGATGCCCAGGAATTGGCCGAGATTCTCAATGCCCCGTTAGCGTTGTGGCGGGTTTTCTTACACCCATCCCAGCAGAAGCTGGTCAGTCAACACTTTAACGGTCCCGCAAGGGTGCTGGGTGGGGCAGGCACCGGAAAAACCGTGGTAGCCATGCATCGCACCAAATTTCTGGCTGGCCGCTGTGGCAAGGGTGAGCGCGTTCTGGTCACCACCTTTACCCGCAACCTGGCCGAAGACATTCGCACCAATCTCCACAAGATTTGTTCCCTGGAGGAAATGAAGCGCATTGAGGTCATACATTTCGATGGGTGGGTGGCCAGTTTCCTCCGAAAAAACGGCTACGACTTTCAATTGGTTTACGGCCGGGAGGAATCGGAGGCCTATTGGAACAACGCCCTCAATGTGGCGCCCCCGGCACTGGATTACGACCGTTCCTTCTATCAGGCAGAGTGGGAACAGGTTATCCAGGCCCAGGGCATTGTCACCCGGGAGGCGTATCTCAAAACGCTTCGCAGTGGCCGGGGGGTTCGGCTCAGTCGCATTGAGCGCAGCCGCATCTGGCCGGTTTTTGAAGAATACCGCGAGCAGTTAAATGCCCATGGCAAAAAGGAATTCGTTGATGCCACCCGGGATGCCCGGCGCCTGTTGGAGCAGCAGGGCGATGTGCTGTCCTACCGCGCCATTGTGGTCGATGAAGCCCAGGACTTTAGCAGTGAGGCTTTTCGTTTAGTGCGCACCATGATCCCCGAATCGCGGGCTGACCTCAGTAACGACATTTTCATTGTCGGCGATGCCCATCAGCGCATATACGGGCACAAAGTGGTACTGGGACACTGTGGCATTAACATTCGTGGCCGGGGGCGGCGCCTCAAGATCAACTACCGCACCACCGAAGAAACCCGTCGTTGGGCCATAAATTTACTGGAAGGCAAGGATATTGACGATCTGGACGGTCAACCCGATCATCAGCGGCTCTACAAATCCTTGATACATGGGGTTGAGCCGGGGCTTCACGGGTTTGACAGCTTTGCCGCGGAAACCGCCTTTATCCGGGAACACATTTCGCAACTGATCGGGGAGGGGGCATTGCCAGAGGGCATTTGTTTGACTGCCCGGACCCATTCCTTGCTGAAACAGTATGAGGGGGCCTTATTGTCGGCGGGTTTAGAAACCTATACCATTCGTCATGAGCAGGCCGAAGAAATCCGTCACCCTGGCATTCGCTTGGCCACCATGCACCGGGTTAAGGGGATCGAATTCGACCATATGATCATTGCCGGGGTAAATAGCGGCATCGTTCCCCTGGAGATTACCCGGGGCAGCAGCGAAGACCCTGCCATCGCGGCGGATCACGACCTCAAAGAGCGGGCCCTGCTTTACGTTGCCGCCACCCGCGCCCGCAAAACGGTGGTGATCACCTGGTTTGGGGCGGGTAGTGAGTTTGTGGTGTAGAGGGTAGGGAAAACCAAAACCGCCGGCCCTGGCTGTACGGCCTTTGGCTAAACACTTGCGAAAATATTAATTGTTTACTTTGCTATCCGGATTGTGGAGGAAGAAATGGATTCCATGGTAATTTCATATCTAAATTTGGCTGTCGTTTTTGTCTTGGTTCTTCTTATTGCGGCTATAATCTCAAAACTGGGAAAATTACATGCGCTACAACTGGCCCATCGGGAGGAGGGGCGGGACTTATCGGATATCGTTGCTAAACTGCAGCCTGCTCTGCAAAACCTGAATAGCGCTCAGGAACGGGTCGAAGCCAATCTGGCAAGCATGACCCAACGTTTGGAAACAACAGAACAGCTTGGCAACCGATTGGAGGAGCAACTCTGCGCAATGGATAGAAGCCTGAGCGGGATACTGACGAATGTGGAGCACCTCCAGGAAGAGAGTGATGCCTCGCGCCAGAATCACCGAACAGAAATGGCCAGGGTTAACCGGCATCTTGGTGTCCTCGTTCCCGAAATTGCCGGAAATTCCACCCTAGCCCAACTTTCCTTCGACCAGGCCTTGAATCAGGGAAAAATGCTAGGGGTTATTAAACAACAATCCCTTTCTAAACTGGATCGTAAACTGGGCTCTATTTTTGCCGGAGTGCTGAATGGGCGGAGTGTCCAATTGGTAGAAGCCGTTCACCGCATAAAAGATGGCCGGATTGTCATGACCCTGACCAAAGAAGGTCAAAAACTCTTGAATAGCGGTAAAGCAGAGCTCATGTACGATAAAGCCGGTAACCTCTTGTCTACCATCCGCGATGCCAAACACAAACAATTTATTAAACAGTTCAAGGGGGTTCCCGCGAACCAGGTCGGGAGATTCGCAAAGGTTGGCAACCTGATTATTAATGCTGCACATATTGTCTCGGCAGCCGATATGCTGGCACGAATGAAGGTCATGGACGGCAAAATGAATTTATTGATTGAAGGACGGCGAATCGACAAAATGGGGGAACTTGAAGCCATTTACCGCCGGGCTCAGGAGATTTTGAACCGGGACGAGTTGGCGCCCCAGGATATCACGGAACTGCGTGGCATCCACCTTAATTTGATGAAATTGCGGGTGACCTGGGTCCGTGAGGTATCGTACCGCCTGGATCAAATTGAAGATCCCAAAAACAGAAATTTCTTCGCTCGTAATCTGGGTCTTTTGGAAAAAACCCGAAATCAGGATCAGAGCATCCGTCAAAAAGTTAGTGATTTTGAACAGGAGCTCTTTCTCATCGACTTTACAATAGTATTTGACGTTACCCTCTGCAGTTTTTTGGAGATTTCCTTGAAGCTGGACCAGGATTTGGACCAGCTTAAGCGAATAGAGAAGGAACTGGCTTCAAAAGTTAACTACCTGACCGGAAAGTATGAGAATTTTTCGCTGGACGAGCCACTAGCCATAATGCAGCAGGTTTTACAGCGCACCAAACATCTTATGCCCATCGCCACGGGCGAAAACGCTCTGGTGCAAATAGAAGAGACTGGAACAACAGTCGAAGACCCCGGCGGGTCGGAGGCTTATGGGCCGGAAATTTTGCAGGCGGAATAGAAAAACAAAAACGAATGGAATCCTTTAATAAAGTTGTTTATACAAAATCAAAATTAGACCCGGAGAATCATCAATGTCTTCTTCAAACTCCCAGCCACATCCAGAACTGAGTAAAAGCGATTTCTACCACAGTTTGCGCCAGCAGGTTCGTTCCTGGCTACAGAAAGATGGCAAGAAACATAAATGGTCCGAATATTTGTTGTTGGCCCCGGACCTGTTTCACCTGCTCTGCAAACTGACCTTCGATAAACGGATCCCGACCTCGGAAAAAGCGAAGCTGGCGTCGGCAATCGCCTATTTTGTCTCACCGATTGACGTCATCCCTGAAGCTATTTTTGGGGTGGGGGGATATGTGGATGATGTTGCTTTGGCTGCCTTTGTATTGAATTCCCTGATGAATAATTCCGATCCGGAAATAGTAAAGGAACACTGGGCTGGCGAGGGTGATGTCTTAGACCTGATTGGGCAGATAATTTCGGTTGCGGATCAAATGGTGGGAAGTGGGGCTTGGAAAAAATTGAAAGAGATTATCTGACAAATCCGCTCGATATCAGGGAATAACAATCCCCAATAAAATCGGATTTTCCGTTCCGATTTTATTGGGGATGTCTTATACTCGCTAAAGGAATCGAGTCTTGAATTGAGCCAAATAATTTGAAGGATCAAGCAGTTCCCTGAAAGCAGGACTACTCTAAAACCGCCGGCCTTTGATATAACGCATCAGGGCCATGGGCAGGAAATCGTCCAGGCGCTCCACTTCCCGGTCGCTCAATTCGATAAGATGGATGCCGTTTCGCCGATAACTGGCCACTTTTGCTTCTTTCTTTGCAAGGTAGGCAGGGTCATTCTCCCTACCCCAGAATTCGATGTAAACATCGCCCTCAGGCAGGTAAAAATCCGGATAGTAAATCTCATTCGTGTTATCCGGCATGATCAGCTTCTTCTCGTAAGCATGAACAAGGCGATGGTGATAAAACCAATTGTCAATCAATACTTCAGCCCGGGATCGGACGTAATGACCATCCTCGCATAAGAAATTTGCAGGATACTTTTTGCGATAATCATCTTCATCGAAAAGGGCAATGGGCCTTGGTGTTGCAGTCTGAGAAATGGTGCCGGCAGGCCTTTTTTTCTCTCCATGGCTATAATCGTTAGCATATTTCTTCCTGGTCTGGGGGCTGTGGTTGTTTCGTCGCTGTTCCTGAAGTTCCAACAACTCATTCAGATCCGCTTCTATTCGCTCAATCAGATAAGAATCTTCAAAATTTTCATTCAACGTTTCCGCCATAGCCAGAAAGCGAATCAGGTCCTGGTTGCTAATCCTGGCAGAAGGATTGTTTTTCAGCTCGTCTCTGAAATAGAAGTAAGAATCCCTGATTTCGTGGCGGGCATAATCGTTGTATTCCCGTTCAATCAGTTCTTGCTTGGTATGAAAACACTTTCTGCACAATGGAAAGCCAAAAGCCTCTTCATCGCAGATAAGACATCCATCGCCCATTTGGCGCCTCCGTGAACCCGTCGAATTTCGTTGCTAAAGATTCGCAATCTTTGATCTTTGAATTAGTGATATCTCCCAACATTTTCTGCTGAAATTATTCGACAAATGGGATTGGGTAAACAGGAAAAGTGATAAGTTTCGGTTTCATGGCTGATTCGCCCTAAATGGGGATCAAACCTTCCTTACCGGGAACTTCTGGGAGTGGAATTTTTTGGTTAAATTATTCTCGGAAATTTTAAACCCGCACTGCCGGTTGCCGCAATAAACGAAACGTTTTCCATTCTTTTCAAACAAAATAAGCGCGGAACCGCATTCAGGGCAAAACCCCACCGGATTTTCTTCTGCACAGCTTTTGCAGCAGCTGCCACAATTCCGACAAATATAACGTTTGTTGCGGCATCGCTGCCGAAGATCCCTTGAGTCAATTATTGTGTAGCAGCCAAAGCCAAGGCAATGGTTAATGTAATAGTCCTTTCCATTCTCGGGGCAATTGGGAGAGACACAATGGAAAACGGTAACGCGATAAGCTGCCGTGAGCCTCTCTTTAACAAAGGCTTTTTGTTCAGGTGAATACCTGGCGTATTCAATATTTCTGGCATATTCTAAATTGGGAACCATTAAACTCGAGCATCCGCGACATTCCAGGACCTCAATTATTTCCTTAAGCCGGTTAAAATAACCAGCGAGCTTTATGGGAAAGTCCTCTCTTGCAGGATCTCCATTTTTCGAATAATGGAACCCAAGGTGCTCAAACCAGTCGTAAATATTGTAATCCCAATAATGCTTTCCGGTTTGTGGCAAGACCTCAGGGTTAGAGCAAATTTCGCCCCGGCAGAGATACTTCTTACCATCATCTTCATTTTCAAGCCACAAAAACGCCTCGCATGAAAGTCCCCGCCGACCCATAGTGGCGCATTGTGGAAAAAGCCGAAAAACCCCTTCTTCATTGATGTCAATCTGCTTTTCTCCCAATGTCGACCAGAGTTTCGTGGCAAATGCCTCCATGGTCGTTTCAAGGGAATTGCCACTCAATAGCAATTGAAATAGCTCCGCGAGGGCAAAAAATTCAAACTTTGTTTTGAGACGGTCGGAGTGAGCGTAAACAGAATAAAATTCCAGATTTTTTTCGAATAAGTGTTTTTTAAAGATATACGGCTCAGCCAGACTCCAAAGCTGTTTATCTTTGAGCAACTGTTCCAATTTGGGCAAAATTTGCTTTTTTGCAAAAGGAGACAGTTGCTCGTCCTCGCCTCGAAAAATAGTTCTTACAACCTGATCATACCCGCTTGATAGAGTCTCCCGAACTTCTTTCCCTAAATTTAGCCCCTTTAATTGCAAAGCCAATGCAACGGTTGCCGGGAGTTGATCAATATTCTCCTTGAGGAACGTGATTTTAAGGTTGGTCTCCAAAGAAGAAATAAAATTAAAAATAGTCTCTTCATTCTCTTTTAAAATGCCATTTGAAATAAGTTCAAGCTTAACACCATTAGCCAGAATACTCTCAATCGATAATCCCAGAATGGGGTGAAAAAAAATCTTGCTCCAGTTGGGAGCATCCCTTATCGCATAGAGAAATCTTTCCAGGATTTCAAAACTACTGTTGAGCCTAATGCTAATGGCTTCTATCAGGGTTGTATGTTTATCCGGTTCAGCGAAAAGAAAGCTGAGATAGCCTGGGTGATAAATGAGATATTTAACAGGCACAACGCCGTATCTTACCAATTCATGTAAATCAATTGGAGATATTTCCGTCATAAATCTGGAAATATTTTTGTTGATATAATTGGCGACTTTGGGGTCCTTAAAATAAATTTGTTTTTGAGGCGACTGAAGTAGGAAGGCCAGGTTTTTGGCAGTCAATTTGTTGCAGATTAAAATGGGAAGAGGTGGGGCAATTTGTTCTTTCCCGGTTAAAAACGTATCAATTTTTTTGAATAGCTCGTCCGGACCATAAAATGAAATGTCATCTTCATTCTGGGCATAAAGGGCAGGCACCATTTCACAAAATTCGAAAACATTCATTTCGCCCAGAATTTTGGTGGTGATCAATTGTCTTTGGCTTTTTTTGAAATCAAGCTGTGCAAAAAATCGCTGATGATTCTCCTTATTGGTTCTTAGTAAATTGAAGAAAATCTTCAGGTGATTTAGGTCTTCATTGGCGATGTGAACATTGGCTGCAGCTTTTTTGCCCTTCCGCTCCACTTCAATAAAAAGTATGATGTCATTGTCGTTGAGGCTTTCCACTCCCTGAAGTTCATTCCTGTGAACGTAAATATTCTCCCCGAGCATGGATTCTGCAAAACCAAAATTGTTGATGCAATCCAATTTGCGATTATATCCGCCAAACCACTTGACCAACCCAATCTGGTAACCCTTAGCGTCCATGAATATCCTCAGCCTTTTCCGCCCTTAAAAAGCTCTTTTCACAGGTGATTTTTTCTAATCCACCGTTGCAAAAATTCTGTCAAGGCCTTCAAATTCAGGATTCCTCCGAATAAATTCCTTTAATTCTTCCTTGGTCATTGGTTTTATTTTGTTCCTGACTTCCGTAGCAGTTTCGACGTAACCCTCCTCCATCCGTCTCGGTGAAATAAAAATTTGGGATTTGGTTTTTTGGAAAAGTTTGAAAAACAGGCTGCCGTGGGTGAGAAAGGGTGAAACAAACCAAAATGAACCGCCTCCGGAACCGGGAAGATTTTGAAGGCCCTGATAGAAAATTTCCGGGATTTCGAACTTGTTTTCGCCGGTTTGGATGAGGGGCAAACCTAAGTTCTCAATGTGATGACGGTTTTCATGGGTAATAGTAAAATAGTCTGGCTCGAAGTCGTAGGTAGAGGAAAAGAAATTGCTCGATGACGTGGTAAAATTTTTGTTTGCAAAGTGAACTTCTATTGTGCCGCTCAGGTCGCGGTATTTCTCGACAATTATACACCCGCCATTTTTGCCAACATAAAGCAATGGCGGGTTTGGGATTGTATACATATGTTGCTCCTGTGTTGATTTCCCCCTTCTGTTAGGATAATTGAAGGGGTATTGTTTTACTCGTAAGGTAAAGAGCTCAAAAAATTTCCCCGGAGCAGGGGAGGCATCGTGCAGGTAGGCTAACAATCGGTTGGCTGGTCGGATTCCCCACTCCCATCGGAACTTTTCAAGAAAGCATGATTATAGCCTTCAGGTCGTGATTTATGCAATGGGGTGGGGAATAAAGTTTATGACAATTGGACCCGGAAAATTGTTTTTGCCTCAATTGCCTCAGCAGTCCTCTTCATCTGTGTTGTCCTCCAGGGCTTCCGCCTCCAAAGCCCTCGCGTATTCCTGAGACAAGGAAAGCTCCGGGGAATCCAGCTCGGACATTTTAACCGCAAAGTTGAAGACCCGCCGGGCCTGTTTGGTGATGGCCCGGCGCTGGGTCTGATCGCTCCGCAGGAACTTTGCTTCCAAAGAATCCACAAAGGGCTGAAGACTCGGCTCGGTA
This sequence comes from Calditrichota bacterium, assembly GCA_020434205.1. Classification (GTDB taxonomy): domain Bacteria; phylum Calditrichota; class Calditrichia; order RBG-13-44-9; family J075; genus JAGRBF01. The sequence continues at coordinate 40,891 of JAGRBF010000159.1, forward strand.
TAGGCTTCCAGCTTCAGGAACATCAAATTGACCATAAACTCCCTGGGGAGTTTTTCTTCGGCAAATAGCCAGAGGCTCTGGTATTGCGGTAGGTGTCGCAGGGTCCGGAAGTAGCTGCGCAGGTCCTGGGGGCTCATTGCGCCGATGTCATAGAAATTTCTGAGGAAGTCTTCGATATGCCCCCTGGCCCACAACTCCCGGATTTGCGGATCGGAGCACATTTTGGCGCGGTAACGACTTCTCTCCAGGAAGGGATCAACCTGGTGGTGAAGCTCGACATAAGCCCGTAAACGCTCGCTTAACAGGATTTCCATGGCGGGTTCCGAGGGATGATAGCTTTTGTCCATCGGTCTGAAAGTCCTGGCAAAATGTTCCTCGCCGAGGGCCAGATAACTTGATTTGGTGGGCAGAACCGTGAATGGAAATAGCTTGAGTTTTTCCATAACGGCCGGATAACCAAAAGCCTCTTTTTTGAATTTGTTGAAAAAGGTGGAATGCGGCACGGTCAGATCCCAATACCTCTGGAATTCTTCCCGCATCAAGTGAATGATAAAACGTTGATAGGGGAGACGGGTGATCCCGCGGCCTAAGATAGATTGGTCCCCTTCTTCTTTTTTGGTGACCTGCCTGCCTGATTTCCGCTCCGTTATTTGCACCGATTCCATAATAAATCCTTTTGTAATAGGTCCTTTAAAGTGGTTTTCGCCAGGTCAAAAAAACCTAACGATCTGTAAAACGTCCTTATTTCATCGCTATTGGTTGAGGCGATACGAAATCAAGGATTTTTTGTAAAAAATTCATTGCCCGGGCATGCGGCGGTTCCGCCAATCGCCCCCGGCGGTCCCGCCACAGGGGGCGTGACCTACATTCGGCCCCCGCCGGTCCCGCCACCCCGGCCTAAAACCTACCGGGGCAGGCTCTACCACCTGCGTAACGCTATCTTCCACCCCGGCCAACGGCATACGGCATACGGCATACGGCAACCGGCAATCGTTTGTCCCGCCACGGGGGCCGTGACCTACGTACCCTCTTACCCTCATATTTTCGTACCCTCGTGACCTGCCTCCCCCCTCTCCCGTGCCGCGGCCTGCTCGGCGTCGATGCGGGCGTTGTGGGCCAGGATGTCCTCCATGGTCAGCTCGTCGTGGGGTTGTGGCTCGCGCCTGAGGGTGATCATCTCGAAGAGCTTCAGGTGGTGATTCTCCACTTCACCGCCCAAACGATCGAAGACCTGGGAAAGGTCGCGCAGGGCCACGATTCCGGATTGAACCCGGGCCTGATCCCCGCCCAGCAGGTTCTCCTCCAGCTGGGCGAGCAGGCTGTTCATGATCACCAGGAGACGATCGTTGAGGGAGCTTTTGCCTTTCAGCTCCAGCATCTCCAGGAGCATGCTCTGGGAGATGGTCCCGGTATGCTGAGCCAGGTGATAACGATAGAAATCATCTTCCCGAACCTGGGCCAGAAAGGCGTTGCGTTCGGTTTCGCTGAGGGTGCCCAGATCGAAGAACCAGCTCAGGTATTCAGCAATAATCGCGGTTCCGGGGGCTTCCTGAATCCCGTTAGCCATACTCAGGCGCAGCTGAATGCGCTGGGGCGAGTAACCCATCAGAGCGAGGACCTCAATACAGCGCCGCAGGTGCTCTCTTTCCAGGATATCAAGGACATCCTCATCGGGTCCATCTCCCACGGTGGGACGCCGGCCGTTTGTCATGAAATACGCCCGGAAGCGATTGGCATGCTCTTCCCGGGAGGGCAGATTGTGCAGGGGGTATTCCTCAAGCCCGGCCTTTACCTCATCATAAGCGAAGGAAAGCTGCTCCAGATCCCGCATCCGGGAGGGTTTGCGTCGCCAGCGCACCTTAGCCGTGCGAAGGGCGGTGTAGGTCAGATGATCGACAAAGCGCTGATAGGGTCTTCTCATTGCTGATCCTCACCGTCGTTCGGTTCAACTTCCCCGAGCAAGCTTATTAATTGGGTGATGGGCATGGCGAGGACCTGCTCTTCGGTGAACTGCCCCCGCTTCAGCAGCTGAGACTGCAGGCTGAGGTATTTGCGCACCGTCTGAGGGGCCAGCCCCAATCCCAATTCGCCCAAGAGCTGCAAAACGGCCTTAAAGGACATTGCCTCGCGCCGGTAGCCTATTTGCTCCTGATACTGCCGCAAAGCCCGCCAGAAGTCGATCTCGGCCTTCAGACGGATCTTCAGCAGCATCACCAGATCGGTCAGAAAGACCCATTTCTCCGGTGTCCCGTTATTCAACCGTTTGCCCCCTTCATCACTGCGATTTGCACGCATTTAGCACTCCTTTGTAGAATAAATTCAACCCTTTACCCAAATTGGCCATAATTCAATCATCAAGTAGCAGCGTGCCATTTCAAGAGAAATTTTGGGTTTTTTTATTTTTTTTGATGGGGGGAGTGTAAAGGGGGGGGGAAACCCGCCCCTAACGTTCAACCACCATACGCCCTCAGGCCCTTATGGGCCGTTTTGTGCATTCCCGCTTTTTGCTTGATCTTTTATTGTCCTTTTGGCCCAGGCCCCAAAAGGACCAAAAGCGCCTTTGGCAAAATAAACTCGCCCTCCCGGCTCGGACATATTTTGCCCC
>JAGRBF010000160.1 GCA_020434205.1 Calditrichota bacterium
AGTTTAACCTACTGCAACTTAACAACCAAACCTTCATTCTTTTCCAGAACCAGATTGCCCGCCAGGTTTTTTTCTTCGCGCTCGTGGGTGGAAACCAGGATCAATCCCTGATTAAACTGTTCCGGCAGGGGGCATTCCCGGACCTGGTCGGCAAAGTTGAGGGCCACCAGGAAACGCTCGCTGCGGTGCGCCCGCAGGTAGAAATAACAGTCGTCGGGCGCAAAATCCAGACCCTGATAACTGCCCACCTGCAGGGCCTTGGTGTTGGCGCGTAAAAAGAGCAGACGCCGATAAAGGGTGAGCATGGATTCGGTGCGGATCAACTGGGAGGCCACGTTCACCTCATGGTGATTGGGGTTGACCGGCAGCCAGTATTTTTCCGGGTCGGCGGGGGAAAAATTGGCGTTGCCGCGCGGGCTCCACTGCATCGGGGTGCGGGCCCCGTCCCGTCCCAATCCCGGCATGCGCAACCCCCAGGTATCCTGTTCGCGCTCGTGGGGAATCTCCATGTCCGTCATGCCGATTTCTTCCCCGTAGTAGATGGTGGGGGTGCCGCGCAGGGTTAGGAGCAGCACCGCGGCAATGCGGCCCTGGGCTTCCCCGACCCGGGTTACCAGGCGCGGATCGTCATGACTCCCCAGGGCGTAGTTCGGCCAGGCCCAGTCGGGCAGGATCGATTCTACCCGTTCCACCACCTCGCGCACCGCTGTGGCCTTCCAGGGGGTGTTCATCAGGTTGAAGTTGATGGGCATGTGCAGTTCGTCGTCGTTCTGCCCGTAATAACTCACCCATTCTTCCCAGGAACAGCCGTGCAGTTCCCCAAAGCCCAGGCGGGGAAATTCCGGCCGGTAGTTGTCCAGAAAATGGCGCAGCTCCCGGAAAAGGGGGTGCAGATCCGGATGACCCTTGTCGTGGAGGTGCTGCTGCATATCGTAGGGGCCGATATCCTTGCGGGGGTGGCTGGGTTTGGCGGGAGGATTGTCCTGAAGCTGAGGATCCTTAAGCAGGTGATGGGCACAACCCAGCCGGAATCCGTCTACCCCCAGATCAATCCAGAATCGCATAACCTCCAGCATGGCCTCCTTTACCTCGGGATTGCGCCAGTTGAGATCCGGCTGCTCCTTCAGAAAGGTGTGCAGATAATACTGGCCGGAAGGCTGATCCCACTCCCAGGCCGATCCCCCGAAAACGCTCAGCCAGTTGTTGGGCGGAGTGCCGTCCGCTTTGGGATCGGCCCAGATGTACCAATCCCGCTTGGGGTTTTTGCGGTCCTTGCGGGAGTCCACAAACCAGGGATGGGCCTCGGAGGTGTGGTTGAGAATCAGATCGGTGATGAGCTTGAGGCCGTTGTGATGGGCTTTTTTGACCAGTTGCTCCAGGGTGCTCAGGTCCCCGAAAAGGGGGTCCACCATCTTAAAATCCGCCACATCATAGCCAAAATCCTTCATGGGGGAAGGATAAAAGGGGGTCAGCCACAGGGCCTGGATGCCCAGGGTGGCCAGGTAGTCTATTTTTTCCAGCAGCCCCTGCAGGTCGCCGATACCGTCGCCGTTGGCGTCCTTGAAACTGCGCAGATAGATCTGATAGTTGACGTTGGTGCGCCACCAGGGCAGCTTGTGTGAGTTGGGCATAGATCTCGCCTTTTGGGTTTTACCGAATGCTCAATTTCAGGAACTTTCGGGTAGAATTCAACCCCCGATCCGCAATTAATCGATCTCTAACCTGCCTGCACATGTTTTGTAGCGAGGACATGAAGATCCGAAGATCCGAAGATCCGAAGATCCGAAGATCCGAAGATCCGAGGATCCGAAGATCCGAAGATCCCAAGATCCGAAGATCCCAAGATCCGAAGATCCCAAGATCCGAAGATCCCAAGATCCGAAGATCATAGGATCTAAGCTTCTTAGGATCTCAGTCTTTTTTTCTTTCGGGCCAGAAAAATGTTGACAAGGCTAATTTTTGATTTTAGGTTGCTATATAATAATTTAGGTTTACCTAAAAATTGTGTGACAATGCCCAAAAGAGCTATAGAAGATTATCTGAAGACCATCTACGATCTGCAGCGCGAGGGTGGCAAGGTGGCCACCACCAATCTGGCCAGGCGCCTGAAGGTCGCCCCCGCCTCGGTTACCGGGATGGTCAAAAAACTCTCCGGGATGAATTTGATTGCCCACGAACCGTATCAGGGGGTTCGCCTGACCCCCGCTGGCACCAAAATCGCCCTGGAAGTGATCCGCCACCATCGCCTCATCGAACTTTTTCTGGCCGAAGCGCTGGGGGTTCCCTGGGATAAGGTTCACGCCGAAGCCGAAAAATGGGAACACGTGCTCTCCGAGGACATGGAAGATCGCATCGACAAATTTCTGGGCTATCCCACTCACGATCCCCACGGTGCGCCCATCCCCCCCCGCAACGGCAAAATGCCCAAAACCACTACCCTTCTGCTGAGCGACATTCCCTCCGGCGCCGCGGTGCGGATCTGCGAGGTCAGCGACCGCGACCCCGATATGTTGCGCTACCTGGGGGAGATGGGACTTTTTCCGCGCACCGAGCTCACCATCCTGGATGTCGCCCCTTTCGAAGGGCCGATCAAAATTTTGGTGAACGGCGGGGAACAGAGCCTCGGCTTTAAGGTTGCCGGCTCAATCTGGGTGGAAACGATATAATCCGAAGACTAATAAACGTTATAAAATCAGGATGTTAGAATGAAGAAACCAATCTTTCAAATGCTGATCCTGGCCTGCCTGGCAGTCGGGTTAAGCGCCTGCTCCGCGGAAAGCAGCTCCGGCGCCGGGAAAACTTATGCCGGGGATGGACCGATTAGCGCGGTGGCCACCACCGGTATGGTCGCCGATGCCGTAAAAGCGGTGGGCGGCGAACGGGTTCGCGTGGAAGCCCTGATGGGACCGGGGGTGGATCCCCACCTCTACAAGGCCAGCGAAGGGGATGTGGCGCGAATGTCCAAAGCGGACATGATTTTCTACAACGGGCTGCACCTGGAAGGCAAAATGACCGAGGTCTTCGAAAAGCTCAATCGCATTAAACCCACCGTTGCCCTGGGCGAAGCGGTAGAAAAATCCCGTTTGTTCGCCTCCCAAACCTACACCGGGAGTCCCGATCCCCATATCTGGTTCGATGTCTCCATCTGGATGCAGGTGGTCCGGGATGCGGCCCGCGCTCTGGCCGAATTCGACCCTGCCCATGCCCAAACCTATCAACACAATGCCGATGTTTACCTGGCCGAGCTGGAAAGCCTGCACCGGGAGGTGGGGGAGGCCTGTGCGAGCGTTCCGGAGGGAAAAAGAGTGCTGATTACCGCCCACGATGCCTTTCATTATTTTGGCAAAGCCTACGGCTTTGAGGTGCGGGGACTGCAGGGCATTTCCACCGCCACCGAGGCGGGAACCGGCGACGTCCAGGAGCTGGCCGCCTTTATTTATGAGCGGAAAATCCCCGCCATATTCGTGGAGTCCTCGGTGCCCACCCGCTATATCGAAGCCCTGCAGGCCGCGGTTCAGTCGCGCGGATTTGATGTGAAGATCGGGGGCAGCCTGTTCTCGGATGCCATGGGAGCCCCGGGAACCCCGGAAGGTTCTTATCCGGGCATGGTCCGGCATAATGTGAAGACGATCGTTAATGCCCTGCTGGGTAAAGATCCGGCATAACCCGCGGACTAAGACGGAAAGACTGATCCTAAGACGGAAAGACTGATCCTAAGACGGAAAGACTGATCCTAAGACGGAAAGACTGATCCTAAGACGGAAAGACTGATCCTAAGACGGAAAAACTGATCCTAAGACGGAAAGATAGATCCTAAGCGGGAAGATGAAACGCCCAGGACGCCGGGACCGAAAGAGCAATGGACACCGGTCCTCGGGTCCTCAGGTCCTCAGGTCCTCAGGTCCTCGGGTCCTCAGGTCCTCAGGTCCTCAGGTCCTCGGGCCCTTATGTCATCTTCGCGAGCGTCCTGGCCGTCAATCATAAAGAGAAACTTCGATGAACGGTTTGAATGAAAAACACAAGCCCCCCCGCGACCAGGCGGCGATCTGGGTGGAAGACCTCACCGTCGCCTATCAGGACAAGCCGGTGCTCTGGGACGTCGATCTGGCCATTCCCAAAGGGGTGCTGATGGCCATCGTGGGGCCGAACGGCGCCGGCAAAACCACCATGATCAAAGCCATGCTGGGCCTGGTGGATCCGGTCGCCGGACGGGTGGAGGTTTTCGGCAAACCCTTCAGGGAGCAACGCCGCCTGCTGGGCTACGTGCCCCAGCGAACCAGCGTGGACTGGGACTTCCCTACCAATGTGCTGGATGTGGTGATGATGGGGCGCTACGGCACCCTGGGGTGGTTCCGCCGTCCCGGCAAGGCCGAGCGCGAAAAGGCCATGCACGCCCTGGAAAAAGTGGCCATGGATCCCTACGCGGATCGGCAAATCTCCCAGCTTTCCGGCGGACAGCAGCAGCGGGTTTTTCTGGCCCGCGCCCTGGCCCAGGAGGCCGAAGTGTACCTGATGGACGAACCTTTTCAGGGGGTGGACGCTACCACCGAACGGGCCATCGTCGATCTGCTGCGCGAACTGCGCAAGCAGGGCCGCACCGTGGTGGTGGTGCATCACGACCTCCAGACCGTTCCCGATTATTTTGACTGGGTTTTTCTGCTCAACGTCCGGCGGATTGCCTGCGGGCCGGTGGAAACCTTTTTTACGGAAGAAAACCTGAGGCTTGCCTACGGCGGCCGGGTGGCCATTCTGGGCGAGCGTAAACCCATAGCGGATGATGCCAAAAGCCTGTGAGCGAACAGTGGAAGAATGGTTGGATGGTTAAACATGTCCCGGCATTTTAAGGCCGAGATGGTTATTCGGCTTTGCCGAATGGCGACAAGCGACAAGCGACAAGCATTTAGCGAATATCCTGCGCCGGGAAATTCTTAGGATCATAGGATCTTCGGATCTTTTTCCTTTGCCGCAGGCGCTACGTCAATAACCCTGTAACCCTGTAACCATGAACATTCTGACCGACATCAATTTCGACTATACCCTGCGCATTGTGGCGCTCGGCTCGGCCATCCTGGGGGCCCTCTCCGGGGCGCTCGGCGCCTTTGCGGTCCTGCGCAAACAAAGCCTGATCGGGGATACCATCTCGCATGCCGCCCTGCCCGGCATCGCGGTGGCCTTCTTTTTCACCGGCAACAAAACCACCACCATCCTGCTGATCGGCGCCGCCCTTTCCGGCTGGCTGGCCACCCTCTTTATTCTGGGAATTGTCAAGGCCACCCGCATCAAGCTGGACAGCGCCCTGGGCCTGGTGCTCTCGGTGTTCTTCGGATTCGGGCTGGTGATGCTCACCTTTATCCAAAAACGTCCCGATGCCAATCAGGCCGGGCTGGAGAAATTTCTGTTCGGGCAGGCCGCTACCCTGCTGGCCGCGGATGTGCAAATGATGGCCATCCTGGCCGGGGTTGCGGTGTTAGCCCTGATGCTGCTTTGGAAAGAGTTTAAACTGCTCAGTTTTGATGAGGACTTTGGGGCCACCCAGGGATTCGCCATGAACCGCATTAACCTGATGCTCACCACCCTGTTGGTGGTCGCCATTGTGCTGGGGCTGCAAACGGTGGGGGTGGTGCTGATGAGCGCCATGATCGTCGCTCCCGCTGCCGCTGCCCGCCAGTGGACCGACAAGCTGAGCACCATGGTCCTGCTGTCCGCCGTTTTCGGGGTGGCTGCCGGGGTAAGCGGATCCCTGCTGAGCAGCCGGATTCCCAAACTGCCTACCGGGCCGACCATCGTCCTTTGCATCAGCACCGTGGTGTTGTTCTCCATCTTTGTCGCCCCCGCCCGCGGACTCCTGTGGCGCTGGCTGCGCCGCCGTCGCAACCGCCGTCAGTTTCGGGCCGAGGCGGTCCTCCTGGATCTCATGGATATGGCCCGCCATCATCCTAATCTGGAGCATCCCCACGCCGCGGCGGTGCTGCACACCCTGAATCTGGATGGTCGCGCGGTCCGGAACAGCCTGGCGGAACTGGCGGAGCGGGAACTGGTGCGACCGGCCGGCGCAGGCCTGTGGTCGCTAACCCAGGCCGGTATCGCGGAAGCACAGCAACTGGAACGCCGTTTTCAGGCAGAAGATTAGCGAAACAGCGAAGGGGCGAAGGGGCGAAGGGGCGTAGCCGCGAGGCATGCCTCGCGGAGGGGCGAAGGAGCGAAACTCCGACACAACGACACTCCGATACCCCGACACGCGCCCCAGGCGCTTAACAACGTAACCCTGTAACCCTCATGCAACCTCAAGTCGAAATTCAACTGATTGCCGCGGTGGTGGCGGTAGCCTGTGCCCTGCCGGGCGTTTTTCTGGTGCTGCGCCGGATGGCCATGATGAGCGATGCCATCAGCCACGCCATCCTGTTTGGGATTGTGGTGGCTTTTCTGGTGGTGGAAAGCCTCGGCTCTCCCTTTCTGGTATTTGGGGCGGCCCTCACCGGCGTCTTGACGGTTAGCATGGTGGAAGGGCTTTTCAAAACCCGTCTGGTGAAGGAAGATGCCGCGATCGGCCTGGTTTTTCCGGTGCTGTTCAGCATCGGGGTTATCCTGATTTCCCGCTTTGCCGGCAACGTCCACCTCGATATCGATGCCGTGCTGCTGGGCGAGCTGGCCTTTGCCCCCTTCGATCGCCTGATGTTCAACAATCACGATCTGGGCCCCAAAGCCCTGTGGGTGATGGGGGGAATTCTGCTGCTCAATATTATCCTGATTGTCCTGTTTTTTAAGGAACTCAAGCTGGCCAGCTTCGACGAAGGGCTGGCCTCCGCCCTGGGATTCTCCCCGGCGCTGATCCATTACGGCTTGATGAGTCAGGTCTCGCTGACCGCGGTCGGCGCCTTCGACGCGGTTGGCTCCATTCTGGTGGTTGCCCTGATGATCGGCCCCCCGACGTCCGCCTACCTGCTCACCGACCGCCTCTCCCGGATGTTGAGCATCAGCGCCGCCATCGGGGTTATCAGCGCCGTTTCCGGATACTGGCTGGCCCACTGGTGGGACGTCAATATCGCCGGCTCTATTGCCACCATGATCGGGCTGATTTTTTTCCTGATCTATCTCTTTGCGCCCCGGCGCGGGGTGGTGGCGCTGCTGCGCCGCCGCAACTACCAGCGCTGGCACTTTGCAGAATCGATGCTGGCGGTCCATCTGCTGACGCACCTCGGGCAGCCGGAAGAGGCGCGGGAATGCCATCGCGATGAGGTTCACAAACACCTCAACTGGCAGGAAAACCACGCCAAACGCGTGGTGCGCCGGGCCCTTCAGGATGGTTACGTTCACCTGGACAAGGACATTCTCAGGCTAACCGCCATCGGCAAAAAGCTGGCCGGAAAAGCGGTGGTGGAATAAGGATTGGCCACGACCGGCCCTCAAACGAAAGGACTGCCTTGCGGACATTTTTTCGAATTTTCCTTTGCCTGATCCTGCCCGTGTTGGGGCAGGTTCCCCTCACCACCGACCGGCCGGATCAGACCGAATCTGCGGCGCTGGTGCCCCTGAAATCGGTTCAGATTGAGACCGGCATTTCCGTGGAACAAACCGGGTTCGTCTATCCCAACGGCCGCATTGATATTCGCAACTACAATATCCTGGGCACCCTGGTCCGCTATGGCCTGAAGTCGAATGTGGAACTGAGGATCGCCACCGGCTATTTGTACGACAGCGTCAAAAGAGATTATCCGGCATTTCCCGGCCCGGATGGTTATCAAAAAGTGAATTCCGAATTGGATGACGTGAGCCTCGGGGTGAAGCTGCCTCTGCTGGCGACAGAAAACGGTTTGAACGGCGCTTTGTTGGCTGCCGTCCAACTGCCGTTGGGGATAGATGAACAGGTGCGGGATAAAATCGGCGCCAGCGCTATTCTCGCTTTGGGGCATGGATTGGGCCGGCGCTTTGGGGTCGGCTATAACCTGGGGGCAGTCCGCAGCACCACCGGGGACAGATTGCTGAAATATTCGGCGGTGATGTCCGCAGCGGTGACCGGCAACGCCGGCCTTTTTATCGAATTTTTCGGTGCCTCTTACGAAAAGGCCAACCCGGTGCTGCGTTGGGATACCGGGATAACGGTTGCGGTAAACCCGACCCTGCAATGGGACTTTTTCGCGGGATTCCCGGTCAACGATTATGCCCCGGATATAATGCTTGGCGCGGGCCTTTCAATTCGCTTCGATCGCTAGTAGACTGTCAATTATGGTAAGTCCTGTTCGTCATCCCGGCAATCTTTAGGCCGGGATCCATCGGGACGTTGGGTATGGACCCCGGCCCAAAAGCATACCGGGGTGACGGTTCAGAGGCCACAACCAGACTAAACACACTTGACAGGCTACTAGTAGACTGTCAATTATTAGGTGTCTACTTATTCATCGCGGTAATTTTTATGCCGGGATTCATCCA
>JAGRBF010000161.1 GCA_020434205.1 Calditrichota bacterium
TTAAATTGCGGCCACGGGATGGATCCCAGCCCAAAGATTGCCCGGATATCAAACAAAAGAAGGTAACCGCTCAAAATTGTGAAGTGCTTGCATTCGCTTCCTGTGATTGCTTATTATCTTGGGTCTTTTTATGTCTATCTCTAAGTTTAGTGTAATACCCGATACCGCCGTAGGGTTTCCGACTCTCCCCTACCGGTTTCCGGTCGCAAACGCCATCTAAAGCCATCAGGAGATATTATGAACATTGCCAAATCTGCTCTCGAAGCTATTGGTAACACACCATTGGTAAAGCTTAACAAGCTGGGCGACGCTTTTCCCTCAAATATTTACGCCAAAATGGAATTTTTGAATCCGGCCGGCAGCGTCAAGGACCGAATGGCCCTTTTTATGGTTGAAGACGCCGAGAAACGCGGCCTTCTCAAGCCCGGCGGCACCATCGTGGAGAATTCCTCCGGCAATACCGGCTCTGCCCTGGCGATGATTGCCGCGATCAAGGGGTACAAGTGTATTATCACCATGCCGGACAAAATGAGCCAGGAAAAACAAAACCTGATGCGCGCTTTCGGCGCAACCGTGGTGGTAACCCCCACCGATGTCCCCGCCGATTCCCCGGAAAGTTATTACAGCACCGCCCGGAGAATTGCCGCAGAAACCAAGGACGCCTTTTACCCGGATCAGTACAATAACCCCATGAACATCGAAGCCCACTACCGGACTACCGCCCCTGAGATCTGGGAGCAAACCGAAGGCAAAATTGACATTTTTGTCAGCGGAATCGGAACCGGTGGAACCCTGAGCGGCGTGGCGCGATTCCTGAAAGAAAAAAATCCCGATATCAAAGTTGTGGCCGTGGATCCCCACGGTTCGGTCTTCTATGATTACTGGAAAACCGGGAAATTGCCCGAGCCCCATGTTTATCAGGTGGAAGGTATTGGTGAGGATTATCTGGTAAAAGCGGTGGACTTCAACGTAATCGACGACATTATCCAGGTAAATGATGAGCAGTGTTTCCATACCGCCCGGGAACTGGCCAGCAAAGAGGGTATTTTTGCCGGGGGATCTTCCGGGGCTGCCATTTGGGGAGCTTTGCGCGTTGCCGAGCAGGAAAAAGAGGCCAAAAATATTGTGGTTATCCTGCCGGATTCCGGCAGTCGTTACCTGAGCAAGGTGTTTAACGACGATTGGATGCGCAGCAAAGGTTATATCGATTAAACAAAAAACCCGCTCGGTTGAGCGGGTTTTTTGTAGGGTCATAGGTGGCTTAAGCAGGCTAGCACCAGCTTATCTGACCAGCATCATTTTTCGGGTTTGGGCAACCTTGTTGCCCACCTGAAGACGATACAGGTAGACCCCGCTGGCTACGGGGGTGCCGCCGGCATCGGTGCCATCCCACTTTACCTGGTGGGTTCCGGGAGCCAGCCGCCTCTCGAACAAGGTCTTAACTTCACGCCCCAGCATATCATAAATTTTCAGGCTGCTGACCGCACTCTGCGCACCAACCAGCGCCCCGATTTCCAGGCTGATGGTGGTTTCCGGATTGAAGGGATTGGGGAAATTGTGTCCCAGAGTAAAGTCCCTGGCCAGAATTTCGGACGAGGTGTTATCCCCTATTCCCACCGCCGGCTGTCCGGTTTCCACAACCGCGATAGTTGCCGCGGGACCATTCTGGTTGGCGGCCGGGTCCACAAATCCGATAAGCGGCAAAACCACTATCTCATCCGCATTGCCCCGCAAATCAATCGCGGTAGTGGCAATCACATCCCCGCTGCTGCTCTGGCGAACCACCATGGTGTAATTTCCCGGGGCCAACACCGTTCCCGGGGATTGTTCCCCAAAAGGAATCCCCGAAGCAAGGATTGGGCCGCCGTCAATTTGGATATCCAGTGCAGGTGCGTCGGTTATCAGATTCAGGAATTGGAGGGTTACCATTCCCGGCTGGCCGGTATCCATGGGAGCCTCAAAGAAACGAGGGCGAAGGGCAATGGAACGTCCTTCCGGATTGGGGGCGTACAGGGTGGTGTCATACACCCCGGTGATAGCCATCGTGAGGGGCGCGGCGGTACCGATCAGAAGGCTGTCATCAAAAAACACCGGAAAGTTGGGGTCGTCAACATCATACAAATAAAAGGCGGACGGATTAAACCGGTAAATGCTGTCCACCAAAACGCTTTCGCCGAAGGCCAGGCTGTCAAACAATACCCCGTTGGGAAGTGGATTGTTTTTGCGATTGAGATAATTGCAGCCGGTGGTAACCATCACCCCACGGGCGGCATTGCGGCTCCCGGAACTGCGTCGTGAGACACCTCCGGCAAAAACCGTGACGCCGTAATTCCAGCGATAGCGCCATTTAGCGAGATTGCCGACCGGGACATACCCAGCCCGGGAAAAGGTCCCGCCGGCATACACAATTTCCCCGTTACCGATACAGGGGTCGAAGCTTCGCAGGGCATGAACGGTGCCATTGATAGCATTAGAGCCGCGTTCATTCCACAGGGGGCGCAAATTAAAACGGGTGGGTTCCAGGCGAAATAAACCGACGTGATTAATGGTGCGTGAGTTGCCATTGGCGTAAATTCCTCTGGTGAAGTCGCCGCCAACAAAGGCCCCCTGATAAGGCAGGGACCGGATGGGTGTAATAGCCCGAACAATGCCATCAGTTCCCCCCGCCAGAGGACGCCAGGCGCTATTGGTAATGTCCCAAAGGCTCAGATACGGGGTGCTGCTGGTGGTGCCATCGCTGTTCAGGGAATTCTGAAAATCGCCACCAACCCAGACCCGATAACCGTAAGTGGTCCGGTAATTCAGGTTGTCGTCATAAGCCAGGCTGTAAACCATGCCGTCGATTCCCCGGCCAAACGGCACCCACTGGTCGGGTTCGCCGACTTCTTTCCACATGATGACATTGGCACTGGCAACGGTACTGCCGTCCGGGTTCACCGCCCCGTCAAATTGTCCGCCGGCAAAGAAGTTCAAAAAGTAACTTCGGGAGTCTGCTACAATTGTGCGCACCTGAATATTGTTGCCGGTGAGTTGCCCTCCCACCGGGCGCCAGGTCTCGTTGAGCCAGTTCCAGATTGCCAGGGAATTGGCCGGGACGGCGGTGCCGTCGGGGTTGTAAACGGTGGTAAAATTCCCACCCACCACAATTTCCCCCAAATAGCCGCCGCTAAACCGGGTGCTGCGATTCAAAACCGCATAGACGGGGCCGTTGGTCCCACCACCGAGAGTTCGCCACTGGTCCCGATTGTCCAGATAAACAACATTGAGGGCGGCAACCGTGGAGCCGTTGGAGTTCTTAGCCTCACTGAATTCTCCCCCGACTACCACCCCGTAGCCGTAATCCGCAGACAAACCGTGCACCAGGCCATTAACCCCGCCATTGATGGAGTCCCAGGCAACGCCGTTAAATCGGGCAATATTTCCGGCATCGGTGTAGCCAATCCTGCTGAAATTCCCCCCGGCATACAGGATGCTGTTGAAGCGGTGGCTGGCGAAAGCGCTGATGATGCCGTTGGTCCCAATCCGATCGATCATGGGAGTCCAGAAGGT
>JAGRBF010000162.1 GCA_020434205.1 Calditrichota bacterium
CCCAGCAAGTTGGGCGTGCGCATTTCTTCCCGGGCAAACAAGCTGTTGCCAAAGAGCATTCCGGATACTTTCTTGCCGGAATTCTCCGCCTTGGAAGCCTTGGCTGCCTTTTCCTGCAACCCAGTCAGTATTTTAAAACGATCTTCCATTGCCAAATCCCCTATGGACTAGTTCCGGCCGGAGGCGATCCGCCGGGTTAACCTGGCCGCGCGATCCGTTGCCAGGGCCAACAAAAGTTTCTTGCGCGAACGACCGCTCATCTTCTCATAAATGTTGAGAGCGGTATCATCATCAATGTCTCTGAGAATGGGGCTCATCTCTTCGGTTTTCATCGACTCAAATGTTTTGGCCAGCGCCTGGGTATCCACCTGCCGCTTTCGCGAGCTTTCCAGATCGGCGGTCAGCGAGTTTACCTCTTTTTCCAGCCTGGCCACCATGGCCTGCTCCCGGGCCAAAATCTGACGCACGCTGTCCAGGGCGGCAATCTTCCTGGCCAGCTCCCCGGAGAGACGCTGCACTTCTTCCCCCAGACTGTCCGCCAGCAGGAAGGGCACCAGGCTGTCCGCCAAAACATAGTTCAGGCTGTCTTCCGGGGTCAAAAATTCCTGATCCGGTGCCGGCGGCGGTGGCGGTGGTTGCAAATACACCAGCACCGAAGCAATGACGGTCACCAGAAAAATGAAGGAGCCGATGTTAAACAACAGGAGCTTTACCAGTTTCATTCTGCTCCACCAACCTCACTGTCAAATCCGGTTCTGCGAAGCGCGATTTCGCTGTCGATCATTTCCTGACGGCTGCGCTGTTTGCGCTGATACTCGGAGTGTGCTTTTTCCCGAAGTCTTTCGACGGTTTTCTTTTCCTTACTGGCCGTTTGAAGGGCCACCCTGGCAATTTCGACATTGTCCTCGCACTGGCGAACCATACGATGCTGCTGCAGAATCCGTTCGTCCAGTTGCTTGAGGTAAGCTTCCCGGATTTTGATGGTCCGGATATCCAGGGGCTGCATTTTGGCTTCCGTAAAAATCCGCTCTTTTTCCCCCTCACTGTTGGAGAGTAAAGCCTCCGCGGCGCTAAGCGCGGATTGCGCTTTATTGAGCTCGCTGATTTTCTGATCCTGAATGAGCTGTCGGACGTCCAATACCTTCTGCAGCGAAAATTCGAATTTGCGGGCCATATCAGATCGCTCCCGCCAGGGTTTGCAGACGACCACGGGTCTCGGAAAAACTGGTGCTCTCCCCCACATCCTGCCGCAAAAAGGTTCGGATGGCATCGATATGGCGAACCGCCGCATCGATGGTAGGGTTACTGCCCGGAGAGTAGGCCCCGATGTTGATCAGGTCCTCCGCCTCGCGATAAACGGACATCAGCTCCAGGACCTTCTGAGAAGCTTCCTTCTGCTCCTTGCTGATGATATCGTTGCGCACCCGGCTGATGCTCTCCAGGATGTCGATGGCCGGATAATGGCCGGAGGTGGCGATTTTCCGCGACAGCACAATGTGCCCGTCCAGAATGGAACGGGCGGTATCGCTGATCGGCTCATCCAGATCCCCGCCCTCTACCAACACGGTATACAGCCCGGTAATACTCCCAATAGCCCCGGTGCCGGCCCGCTCCAGCAAACGCGGCATCTGGGCGAAAACCGAAGGGGTATACCCTTTGGTGGTGGGCGGTTCGCCGATGGCCAACCCGATTTCCCGCTGAGCCATGGACATCCGGGTCAGGGAATCCATCAGCAACAAAACGTCCTTGCCCTGGTCGCGGAAGTACTCCGCAATGGTGGTGGCGATGAAGGCGCCTTTAACGCGAACGGTGGATGCCTGGTCCGAGGTAGCCACCACCACCACCGATCGTTTTAAACCTTCCTCACCGAGGTCCCGCTCCAGAAACTCCCGCACCTCCCGGCCGCGCTCCCCGATCAGGGCAATCACGTTGACGTCCGCGTCCGTGTAGCGGGAGATCATTCCCATTAACACCGATTTACCCACCCCGCTGCCGGCGAAAATACCCACCCGCTGTCCTTTGCCCAGGGTTAGCAAACCGTCGATGGCCCGCAAACCGGTGGTCAGCGGGGTTTCGATGCGCTGGCGCACCAGGGAATTGGGGGGCGCGGCATAAATGGAGCGCGATTTGGTCGCATTGAGAGGACCTTTACCGTCAATCGGCCGGCCCAGTCCATCGATAATCCGGCCCAGCAAACATTCCCCGATCGGCACTGTTAAAGGACGCGGACTGCGCCGCACCCGGGCCCCGGGATAAACCCCGACGGTTTCCCCAAGGGGCATCAGCCACACCCGCTCATCCTGAAAACCCACCACCTCGGCGGTGATGTGACCCCGAGGCTGAATATCGATGTGGCAAACATCCCCGATGGTGGCCTCCCGGGCGGTGGCTTCCACCACCAACCCTTTGATCTGGGAAACCCGGCCGTCGATGCGCATCGGCTCCACACTGTCCAGGTGAGCCTGATAATTCTCAAGGTGGCGGATCAGCGTTTCCATTCGATTTCCTCAGTCTGGAATTGCTCCAGCAGGTGTTCCAATTGCCCGGCAATGGTGCCGTCGCCCAGAAAATTTTCCGATTTTACCAGGCATTCGCCAGGCCCCAGGCGGGGGTTGGCGACAAATTTGACTTCCATGGCACCCGGGGCGCCCAGCTCACGCGTTTCGGCCCCGTTTTCCAGCCAGGAAAGGTGCTGAGGGTTAACTTCTATCATCACCCGGCTTTGTTCGACCAGGGCGTAGAAAAACCGTTGCAGACGACTTTTTAACATCTCCTCGGCACCCTCAAAACGGCGAATGCTGAAACCCAACACCGCTTCCGCAACCCGGTGCACCAGCTGCAAAAAAGGCTCGCGCAGGTTTTCCACACCGTGTTGATACTGGTCCTGAATGGCCGCCACCAGGGCCCGGAGGTCCTCCATATCGCGCCCGGCTTCCTGCATTCCCAGCTCACGACCTTCTTCCAGGCCGGCCTGGAAAGACTCCTCGCGGGCCCGCTGCAGTTCGCTTTCCAGGTAGTGGACGCGTTCCTTCAGCAGGCGCTGTTCGGTTTCCAGCTTATCGATCTGGGCGGCCTGAGGGGTCCGGGGACGGGGTTTGCCGAAAATCTGAATCGACCGGGATCCGTTTTCCTGAACGATCCCCCGCAGGCGACGCGGCATTTTTAAGACGTATTCTTGCATAGTACTACTCAATCAGTTCTTCTTCTTCACCGCGGCTCAGGACGATCTCGCCATTCTCAGCCAGGGTATGGACAATTTCCAGAACCGCCTTCTGGGCGGCCTCGACATCCTTGAGGCGCACCGGCCCGAGGTATTCGAGTTCTTCCTTGAGCATGGCCCCGGCGCGCTCGGACATATTGGTAAATACCTTGTTCTGCAACTGCGGAGAAGCCGCCTTCAGAGAAAGCGCCAGGGTATTGGAATCGGCTTCCTTGAGAATGCGCTGGATGGAATCGTTGCCCAGGGTGGCCAGGTCGTCGAACAGGAACATAAAGTCGGTGATCTCCGTGGCCAGCTCGGCATCGCGCTCGCGCAGGTTGTTGAGAATGTTCTTTTCCGCGGTCCGGCTGATGGAGTTCAGGATGTTGGCCACCGACTCCGCACCACCGGTTTTGCTGAGGCCGCCGCCAAAAACGGTGCCCATCTGGTCGCGCAGCACCGCTTCGATATCTTCGATCAGCTCCGGCGAGGTTTTTTCCATGGTGGCCAGGCGATAAGCGATCTCATACTGGCTTTCTTCCGGCAAATCGGAAAGGATGGAGGCCGCCTGCCCGGGCTTCAGATTGGCCAGAATGAGGGCGGCGGTCTGGGGATGTTCGTTCTGCAGAAAGTTGAGCAACTGCTTGTCGTCTACGGTTTGCAGCAGGTAAAAGGCGCTCACTTCCGTCGCCGCTTCCACCCGTTTGATCAGCTCGTCCGCCTTGCGGATGCCCCAGGCTTTTTCCAGCATCTGGCGGGCGTAGGAAATCCCGCCCTGGGCCATATACTGATTGGCCATGATCATCTCGTAATACTCTTCGATAACCTCGCCGAGATCTTCGGCCGGCACGTTCTGCAATTTGGCGATCTCGATGGAGATGCGCTCGACTTCGGTTTCGTTGAAATGCTTTAGAACCTCGGAGGCCGCTTCAATACCCACCGAAATCAGCATCAGGGCGACCTTCTGCATGGGGCGGAGTTTGTTGACCCGCCCTTTCTCCACCGCGATTTTGGTATCTTCAACCATGAAGCCTTTATCCCTTCTTGTGTTCCTGCGCCATCCAGGATCTCAGCAGTCTGGACGCATCTTCAGGTGACTCTTCGGTAAATTTGAGGACCCGGCGGGTCATTTTGTCTTTGGCCCGCAGGCGCGCCCGGGCTTCCGGACTCAATTTTTTGATATAAATGTCTTCGTTGATCTCGGCGGCGTCCAGATCCTCCAGTTCCAGAGTCTCATCTTCATCTTCGCCGGAGGCAAGGCCGCGGGCCCCACCTTCACCCGAAGGCAATCCGGCCGCCTGTCCCCCCGCCCCCATTGCCAACGGCTCGCCGCGGGGACCCAGGGTCTGGGCAATCTGCCCGATCGGCAGGGTCAGGCTGGTGCTGGACTTCAACAGCCCGCGCAACAGGAAGAACACCAGGAGGATAGAAAGCGCGATTAAACCGTAGGTGATGTAGCGCTCCAGGTTTTCCCGCTCGATCATCTCCTGCATAAATTTTTGATCCGCCAGGGCCATCTCACTGTTGAATTCCATGTTCTGGACCACCACATTGTCCCCGCGCTGGTCGGAAAAACCGACGGTGTTCTGCACCAGGGACTGAATGCGGTCCAGCTCGTCCTGGGTAAGGGGTAGGTAGGTGCGGATGGCTTCCCCGTCGGCCCCTTCACTCTCCTGATAGCGGCCGTTCACCAGCACCGCCACCGAAAGACGGTTGACGTTGCCCGGATTGGCCA
This sequence comes from Calditrichota bacterium, assembly GCA_020434205.1. Lineage (GTDB taxonomy): Bacteria > Calditrichota > Calditrichia > RBG-13-44-9 > J075 > JAGRBF01. Next base: position 4,935 of record JAGRBF010000162.1, read on the forward strand.
CAAAGCGCTCCAGCTTCTTGCTGAGCTCGTAGTTGGAGGTGGTTTTTTCGGCCTTAAAGTCGCCTTCCTGCTCGGTTTGCCCGGAGGTCTCCGTGTAGGTTTCTTCACTTAAGACAACGGTGTTGTCGGGATCGTATTCTTCGATGCTGCGCTCCAGCAGGTCGAAATTGAGGTCCACCGCGACCTTCACCACCGCATTGGAGGGACCCAGAATGCCTTCCAGCAGGTCCTCAACTTTGGTCTGATATTCGCTTTCGATGCGGGACTGCAACTGCCACTGGTCTCCGGCGGCGGCAATCCCGTTCTGGTTTTTGTTCTGATCGTGCAGCACATTGCCGCGGGAATCCACGATCACCACGTTGTCCTCGGTAAGCCCCTCGGCGCTGTTGGCCACCAGCGCGGCGATTCCGCTGACCTGGTTGGCGCTCAGGCTGGTGCCGCCCTTCAGATGCAGGACCACCGAGGCGGAACCCTTGCGGTCTTTTTCAAAAAGGCGGTTTTCGGGAATCACCAGATGCACCCGGGACTGCGACACTTCCGGAAACTGGTTGATGGTCCGCACCAGTTCCCCCTCCAGGGCGCGGCGCAAATTGAGGCGCTGCATGAAGGTGGTCATCCCCATGGTGTTTTTTTCGAAAAGCTCATATCCGGTGATGCCGTCCTTCAGCAGGTCGTTCTGAGCCATCTTCAGGCGCATGTCCGCCACGTTTTCCCGGGGAACGTAGATGGTGGTTCCCCCGTTTTCCAGGCGGTATTTGACGCTGTTGGTGGCCAGTTCTTCGACCACCGCGCTGGCGGTGCCGGGATCCAGATTGGTGTAGAGCATTTCGTATTCAGGACGATTGGCCCAGAGAACCAGGGCGGTAATGGCGGAAACCAGCCCGATGAAGGCGCCGATAATCACCATACGCTGGCGAAGGGGAAACTGAAGGAACTGCTGCTGGATCTGTTGAAACATCCCGTTCATGGAGGTTTGCTGTCCTTAGCGTTTGTCGTTCTGTGTTGAAATGGCTGGCGCCATGGTTTAAGCGATCAAAAGCCCTAGATGGAAATGCGTTCGATTTCCTTGTAGGATTCCAAAAGTTTGTTGCGAATCTCCAGCATCAGTTGAAAAGACAGCGAAGCTTCTTCCAACTGAATCATGGTTTCGTGCAAATTGTCCGACTTGCCTTCGATAACGTCGGTTACCCCGCCGGCCGCGGTTTTTTGCTGATCGTTGACCGCCTCCAGAAATCCGCTGATGGTGTCGCCGAAATTATGGGCTTTTTCCCCGGAGATTACCTGGTTGCCCTGGGCGGACTCGCTGCGGCTTACCAAATCCCGCAGTTTGATGGACGATAGTTGATTCACAGGGTTCATCTTCTTATCCTATCCTTTCACATCCATAAGCAATCCGGGACGGATACCCTGAACTTTCCGGGCTCCGTAAAACTGCGGGTTGGTGTTCTCTCCGCCAAAAAGCACTTTCAAGGCTTCGACCTCCTTGTCGGAGAGAACGTCGCGCGGGGCCAGATCTTTTTGGGGAGCGCGGGCAACCGCTTCATTTTCCCCGGAGACGGCTTCCTGCTTGCGCACCCCGGCGCTGTCCCGCACCGCATCCTGATCGCGGTAAAGGCGTTCGTAGGAATTAAGTTGCTGGAGGGAATGGTCGTTGATTTTCATCTTTCAAATTCCGTTTTGTTGTCACGCTTCCTTAAAACCGGGCGCCTCAGATCTCCAGAGAGCGTTTGGCCATGGATTTGGCGGCGTTAATGATGGTCACGTTGGCTTCATACACCCGGGAAGCCCCGAGCAGATCGGTCATTTCTTCGATCATATTCACGTTGGGCATCCGGACGTAGCCGTTTTCGTCGGCCCGGGGATGGTTGGGATCGAACACCAGCATCTCCCCTTCCTGCTCCTTCACCTCAAAAGGATCCTTCTCCAGATCCCCGCGCTTGTCAATGCCCTCTTCCGGCATGTGGCTGGTGCGGGACCGCCGCATGCTCAGGGAAAGTTCGTCGGCAAAACGGGGATGGCGCAGTTTGCTGGTTTCCTTGAAATCCAGAAACTGCCGCTGATACAGCTTGCCGTTTTCGTCCGGGCCCTTTTCCACGTTGGCGATATTCTCGGAGATCAATTCCAGCTTCTTCATCTGGGTCGATAACCCGCGCGAGGTGGTTTTGATGGCATACAGGGCGCCTTTGCTGTCGACGTGCTTAATCATCGGTCAATCCCCTATTGCGCCATTCTGCCGGCAATGGCGGATTTGAGTCCGGTGAAGGTTTTGCGCAGAACCCGGGCCCCAAACTCGAAGCGAATCTGGTTGTCCGCCAGTTGGGACATTTCCTGGGTAACGTCTACCACCCCGCCGTCCTTGCTGCGATCCTCCGGGTCCGGGATAGCACTCACCGGAAAATGGCGCTCGTCGCTGGTGCGCAGATGCCGCCCGTGGGCCTTTTGCAGCTCCTCCGAAAAGTCGGTGTTGGTCCGCTTGTATTCTTCGTTGTTGGCATTGGCAATATTTTTGGCAATAGCCTGATGCTGGCGGGTGTAGACCCCCATGGCTTGCTTGACCAGATTGAGCTTGTCTGTTTCAAAAATTTTCATTGCCAGAAACCTTTCGTTTACCTCGACACATTTTATAGACAAAGGGTATGCCAGTTGAGGTTCGCAGCGGTCATCCGCGGGATATTCGGTCTTTTAGATCAGGAAAATCAAGTGTTTACAAAAAATCATTTTCGGGCGGGCCCCACGGGCGTGAGGCTTTCCGGGCGGCAAGATTTTCCGCCCAGGGGTACTTTTTTCCGGCTTAACCGGCAGGCTCTTCCAGGGTCTCGAAATGGTCCGCATAGAGGTTGAGTTTGTTGCGCAGGGTGCGAACCGAGATCCCCAGCAGACTGGCGGCGCGAGCCCGGTGATTGTTGGTCTTTTTCATGGCGGCCAGGATCAGTTTTCTTTCCATATCCGCCAGGGTAAGTACCCCGTTGTCTTCCGCTGCAATGTCCCCCCCACCCTGCCCCAGTCCCCGGTTCAGGGAAATATGGCGGGCCGCAATCCGCTCCTCCTTTCCCGTCAGCAGCACTGCCCGCTCCAGGGTATGTTCCAACTCCCGGATGTTCCCGGGCCAATGGTAGTTGAGCAGGAGTTCCAGAGCCTCCGGGGACAGCTCTTTAACCGGCTGTTCGTATTTGGCGGCAAAACTCTGCAGAAAATGGTTGATCAGCAGCGGCAGATCCCCTTCCCGCTCCCGTAACGAGGGCAATTGAATGGGAAAAACATTCAGGCGAAAATAGAGATCTTCCCGAAACTCTCCCCGGTTGATCATCTCTTCGATATCCCGGTTGGAGGTGGCCACGATGCGCACGTCCACCGGAATTTCCTGGGTGCTCCCCACCCGGGTAAGGGCGTTTTCCTGCAGCACCCGCAGCAGTTTGGCCTGCAGAGCAAAAGGGATTTCGCTGATCTCGTCCAGCAGCAGGGTGCCCCCGTCGCACTCTTCGAAAAGCCCCTTCTGGTCCTTGTAAGCGCCGCTGAAGGCCCCCTTCAGATGGCCGAAAAGGGTGCTCTCGAAAAGCGATTCCGGAACCGCGGCACAGTTGACCTTCAGAAAAGGACGGTCGGCGCGGTTGCTGCCCTCGTGCACCGCCTGGGCCACCAGCTCCTTGCCGGTGCCGCTGGGACCGCAGACAAAGACGGTGGCGTCGGCGCGGGCCACCATGTCGATCAGGTGGAAAACCTCCTCCACCGCCTTGCTTTTGCCCACCATTTTGCGCCGGTTTTTCTGCAGGGACAATTCGCGCTTGAGGTTGCGATTCTCCTGCTGAAGACCGTCGAAGTCGAAAAAACGCTCGATGCGGTTCTCCAGATGGGCCAGGGAAAAAGGTTTGGTGATAAAGTCGAAGGCCCCTTCCTGCATGGCCATAACCGCCTTTTCGATGCTGCCGTAGGCGGTAACCACCAGGCATCCCAAATTGGGATAGGCTTTGCGCGCTTCCTGAAGGAGCTCGATGCCGGACATACCCGGCATGGACAGGTCGGTGATCATCAGATCGAAGGATTCTTTATGGAGAACCTCCAGGGCGGATTCGCCGTCCGCGGCAACGCTGACCGTATAGCCGCAGCTTTCCAGGGATTTTTGAAGAATGACTCTCAGGTTGGTGTCGTCATCCACTACGAGAATGCGTTTGGTCATGATGAATCCGTTCACCGCGGTTGAAATTCCAGATGTTACTGGGTCGATGCCCGATTGGCGTTTTGCTGATGGCTTCATTATCGGCGGGGCAGGCGAAAAATTGACCCTCAAAGGGGAAAATTTTTCCGCTTTTACAAACTTTTACGGCCCCCTTTACGTGCCGATAATCACCTCTACAATTGCCCCGGAAGCGTTCATTTAGTGGCATCAGCCAAACAGACCGGGATTTTTTGCAGAATTGATACATGAGGGAAGGGTTATGCCGAACTATTTCAGAAAATTTATGCCGCTGGCGCTTTTTGCCGGGATCTGTCTGCTCAGCGCCTGCGACAGCAACGTCGATCCCCAGGACTATGCCCCCACCCGCAAAGCCAGCGAGGTCCTTACCGGCATGGTGGCGGGCAATACCGAATCAATAGAACTCTTCGTCGCGGAAAACGGGTTTATTCAACACAATCCGGAAATCGCCGGGGGGCGCCAGGGCTGGATCGACGCGGTCAACAACGGTTACTACGCCAACACCAGCATCGAAATTTTCCGGAACGTCGGGGACGAGGAAAGCGAATACGTTTTCCTGCACTGCCTCTACACCCGGGATACCACCGCAACGGTAGCCTTCGAGGTTTTCCGCTTCCAGGATGGCAAGATTGTCGAGCACTGGGACAACTTTCAGGAGCTGGCGCCGGCCAACAACAGCGGCCGCACCATGCTGGGCGGGGTCAGCGAATTCGACCAACGGGCGGATACCCAGGCCAGCAAAACCCTGGCGGGCGGTTTTGTTCAGTACGCCCTGGTGGGCGGGGATACCGTCGGACTGGAAAATTATTTTAACGGGGATATCTATCTGGAGCATGCCGCCGGTGGCACCGATGGAGCGCTAAGATTGGTCGCCAATCTGAAGACCCTCGCCGATTTCGGCATCCGGGCCTACGGTCAAAGACATGCGGTCTACGGGCTGGGCGATTTTGTCCTGACCCTCTCGGAATCCGGGGTCACCGGAACCCCTACCGCCCATTACGACATGTACCGGGTCGAGGATGGTTATATCGCGGAGCACTGGAGTGTGGTGCAGACAATTCCGCCGGACAGCACCCACCTCAATGGCAATGGGAAGTTTTAGGTATACGACTCCGCGGCATTCTTGCGCTGGCCCGCCGGCAAAAAGCTGTCCAGGGCCTCGCGGGTTTTGGCGGGATGCCAGCTGTCGTTGATCATCACCACCCCCTCGACAATCAGCTGCATCAACTGATTGCGCAATTCCGCGCGGCGTTCCAAACGCTCCGCAACCGGAATAAATACCAGATGGGACAGGAGCAATCCGTACCCCAGCGGCAGCAAAGCCGGGCCGAACATGGGGGTTAAAGCGGCAAAAGGACCGGCGGCCTGGGCCTGGAAGGACAAACTCAGCAAGGCGGCCAGACCCCCGAAGGCCGGGGCATAGCGGGACATGGAGCGGAACATTCGCGCTTCCAGCATTTCCCGCAAATGCTGATGCCGGGAGCGTTGCTCCAGAATCCAGCGCGTTTCGGCGCTGGTATACCCGTCGACCAGCATGTTCAGACCATCCTTCAAAAAGGGATCCTCCAGGGCTTCGATTTCTTCCTGAGACTTCAGCAATCCCTCCCGGCGCACCCGGATGGAGAGCTCGAAAATATCGCTGACGTAGCGGTCCAGGGTAATCGGCTTTTTACCCATTACAATCACCGCAATCCTGAAAACCCGCAGAATTTCGCCCAGAGAATAGCTGAAAATCAGGGCGGAGAGGGTGCCGCTGAGCACGAAGATCAATCCCACCCCGTTCCACCAGGCCAGGTTGCCCGGCGCCATAATCCGGGTGGCTACCGCCAGCACCGCAATCCCCAACAAAATAGCGGTCGAGTTCAACAATCGCATAAATCCAGTTCTCCTTAATTCTCTTCCGGGTCTTTGTCTAACGGGACGCGCTTGTGGCGCTGATAGGATTGAATCGCTTTCAGATTGCCGGCGTTGATACGGCTAAAATCCATTTCCCCCCGCAGGATACCTTCTTCGGGGCGCCGGGCCAATTCCTCGCGAAGCTGCTGAAGTTCGCTGGTAAGCGCCGCCACCTTTTTCTTCAGCGCTTCGTTTTCCAGCAACAGGTCTCTCTCCCAGAGGGAGCGCTCCATCACCCCGATCAGTTGATCGATCTGAAAGGGTTTGATCAGGTAGCGATAGGCGTGTCGCCGGCTGGCCTCCACCGAGGTCTTCAGATTCTGATAGCCGGTCATGATAATGATGATGGTCTGGGGATGGATTCCCTGAATCTCACGGGCCAGGTCGATCCCGTCCATGCCGGGCCAGTTGAGGTTGAGGTCCAAAAGGGCAAAGGTAGGACCACTGCCCGGCAGTTGGGCCAGGGCTTCTTCGGGGTTGGCGGCGCCGATGGCATCGAAACCTTGTATCTGAAGGCTTTCGCAGATCAGTTCCAGAACCCCCGGTTCGTCGTCCACCACCAGGATGGTGTGTTTTTGGATTGCCGTCATCATGTTCGCCTACAGGGATATTTTCTCCGAATGGGATTCCTCGACGGGCTGCCCAACCGGTTTTTCCAGCTCCACAAACAATTTTCGCCACAGGGAACCGGTCAGCGCCGCGGCATCCCCGTGAAACTGCGGGTAACATTCGCTGGCGTAACGCAGGGTAACCCCGGCCGGTTTTCCGTTGTGCACCTCCATGCGTTCCAGCTGACGGCGGATTTCGAAACACAGCCGCTCCGTGGTAAACAGATCCGCACCCGGCAGAATAAGCAGGGCCTGGTCCCAGGATTGCCAGATAAGCTGGTGTTCCCGATCCAGAATATTGACCAGCAGGTCCTTGCAAGTGGGCAAAATTTCGTTGGTGAGGGTCTGAATATCCGGCAGATCGCGAATCCCGATGCGCAGCAGGGAAAAGGAAATCTGGCTGGAAAGGGCGCGCGCCTCATCCAACTTTTCGCAAATTTCCTTGTAAAAATGCAGGCTCGCCCCCGAACCGCCGGCCCCCAGGGCACGGTGGTTGTACAACACCGGCCCGACCTGATTGCCCAGAATTTTCAGCAGACCCTCCAGGCGGGGATGGGTATTGCGCCCCGCGTCCGCGCTCAGGAATACCGCCAGATAACCCACCACCTGATCCAGATACTGGACCGGCAACAGCCACAGGTGCCGCACCCCCTTGGGAGCCTTGATCCGCCGCCCGCCCAAAGCGAATTCTCCGTCCGGAAGATCGATGGCCAGATTGCTGTTGCGCGGCAATAGCAGCCCGTTAATGCGCTGGCGGCCGGAGAAATTAAACAGTGCGGTAAAGGGTTCCCCTAACCCGCGGGAAGCCGCCACCCGGAAAATACCGTCGCGATGGTCGTCCACCATCAGGGCCGCCTTGCGGATATCCAGCGCTTCTCCCAGGGTGTCCAGCACCATGCGGGTCGCCTGCTCAAAATCGGTAATCTGGTACAGGATGCCGCTGATCTCGTTGAGCAGGGTAATATCGGATAACATGCGCTGGTTTTCCCGCTGCAGGCGCAGGTTCTCCCGGCGCATCTGCTGCTTTTCCAGAGCGCGGTTTACGGTGGCGAAAATCTGATCCACCGAAAAAGGTTTCTGAAGGTAGTCGTAAACCCCGTAATGGATGGACTCGATGGCGGAGTCGATAGAGGCGTAACCGGTAATCACGATCACCTCGGTGTCGCGTTCCGTCTTACGCACCATCTGGATGATGTCCAGGCCGGAAATGCCGGGCATTTGCAGGTCGGTTATCACCAGGTCGTAAGGTTCCCCGGCGATACTCAGCAAGGCTTTCTGGGGATCGGTTTCGCTGTGGATGCGGTAGCCGGTATCCGCAAAGGTCTCGCAGAGATATTCGACCACTTCCGGTTCATCATCGACGATGAGGATGGAAACAGGGGCTTTAAGCACGGTGTCTGGGTTGTTCATGGATCCACCTGATTTCTTTCCGCTTACACTTGCTCAACATCCGATTCAGCCGTCGTGCGAACCTGGATTTCCCCGTCCTCCAGGGACAGGGTTACCTCGCGACGGAGATCCCGATTGTAAAATTCCGACAGGCCGAAGGAGATCAACACGTTAGGATGCAGGGTGCGATGGATTTTCACGACCTGCCCTTTTTCCGGCTCGGTGTTCAGACTGTTCAGATTTTTTTTGCGGTCGGCGAGCAGTTGCAAATCTCCCGTCAGGCGTTCGATTTCGCTTTCCAACTGCCGCAGCTCCCCGCTTAATTCCGCCGAAAGGTCCTTGCCGCCGTCCCGCAGCACTTCGATAAAACGCACCCGGCGCCGTAGGGATTCCAGGTTGTTGGCCACCTCGCCCTCGCGGCGCTGGACGTCCCACACTGTGGCGTGGTAATCGCTGCTTTCGGCGCTCATCAGGTTAATCTGGGTGTATTTTTCCTGACCGGATCCGGCTTCCTGCACTTCGATGGATTCTCCGGCGGTCAGGCTTCCCCCGCGCACCACCCCTTCGTTTTCCAGGATGCGGATCGCCCCCCCCGCCGAGATGTTGCTGTTGATGGCGTAATGGTCGATAACCGCGCTGCCCTTGATGCCCACCGTGGCATCCTGGACAAATCCGCAGTGCAGGTTGCCGCCGGCGATAATTTTGGCGCGCCCTTTGCCCACCACCCCGCATTTGATGGTGATGTCGCCGCGCTGGGAATAAACGCTGGAGGCTCCTACCGTGCCCGCGATGAAGATATCGTCGCTGGCCTCGACCCGGAATCCCGAGCGAACGTCCCCGTCCACCACTACCGCTCCCTGAAAATTGACGTTGCCGGTGTTGTAGTCCACATTGCCGCGAATGTGGTAAATATTGTCGATGTGCAGGGCTTCTTCATTCCAGAAGACAAACCCCTCGATTTCGGCAAACAACTGGCGCCCGTCCGCCGAGGTGTAGGTGTTTTTGCCGACCGGCAGACGCAGGTCCCGGCCCTCTCCGCTGAGCACTTCCCCGGTTACCCCCTTGCCCTGAAGGCCGTCGCTGGGGGCGGTCTTTTCCACCAAAAGCTGACCCTGAGAGGCTTGCTGAAACAGGTGCAGGTGTTTGTAATCCGCGCGGTCGTTTTCGGTAAAGGTGGGGCGGTATCCGTCTTCCAGGTCGATATGCCAGATCAACCGGGCGTCCTGGCGACCCTCACCGGGCTCCCCGAAGGCGAAAGCAACGCTTTCCACCGGGGTCTTGCTGCGCAAAACCTCCCCGAGGATGTCCTCGCGGATGCCGTATACCACACCGGCCCGGGCAATGCTCCCGCGAATTTCCGCTTCGGACGGAAAACCCTGCCCCACCGGATCGATGGTCAGAAAAGCGGTGAGCCGGTCTTCGGAGATGACGACTTTGATCATAACTTTTTTTACGGGTTAGTTTTCGTATTCAAACATGATGCGGGTTTTCTGCCCGCAGCTGCATTCGGCGACAATCCCCACCAGTTGCCCATCGTTTTGCAGGGGGCGCACCCGGATCTGGCAGTTTTCCGCCCCGTCCTCTCCCCCATGGCCAACCTGCGCCGCCTCAATTTTGACCACCCGGGCCGAATTGAAGAGCGGTTTTTTGATCACATTATTGCGCAAAGGCTCCTTGGGCTTATCAAAGGCAGCCTGAATCTGTTCGGGTTTGAAGCCATCCAACTTGGCCATGCGGCGAACCTCCGGAAAGAATCAAATTTGTAATGCCGGTCAGCGTGTGTTCTCCGGCGGACGGAACGGTCGCAAGGACCGGAATGCCGCGGGGGAAGGCTGAGAGATTTTGCAAGATCGTATGAAGCGTATTATCGGCGGGAATCTGCCGGGGAATAGAAAAAAGCGGTAAATCCGGGTTATTTCCGTAAGGGGCGGCACCCTTCCGTTCTACGGCCGGCCAAACGGCCCCAAACCCGTCTGAGGTTATTTACCACGAAGCCGCGAAGCCGCGAAAAACCATTCTGTTTGACCTGCGCCAGTGCCCCCGGGGCTAAACCGGCGCCCCGTCAGTGGAAATCCTTCGCGACTTCGCGGATAATTAGCAGAGGCGAATTCTGCCCGGTAAGATCCGTTACTTAAACAGGTTGTCGATATCGTCCTGGGAAACGCCGTTCATGCGAATGACGTCCTGGGTGCGCTCTTCGAAGAAGTTTTTGTTTTTCTCCGCGGCTTCCCGTTCGTATTCGTTTTCGATAGCGGCGACCACATCCTTGCCAAGCAGAGTGGTGGCTTTGATTTTCCCGAAAGCCCGGACCAGATCGACAAACTTATCGTTGACCGCCTGCAGAATACGGTGGGTGTGCTCCAACTGCTGGGAGGTGATGTCCTGGAACTGCAGGGAAAAAATGATTTCCGACGCTTCGTTGTGAATATTGTCGATTTTGTCCAACTGGGCTTCTTTTTCGACCCCTTCTTCCACCGAATCGCGCAGTTCGTCCAGCTGGGCCAGTACTTCGTCCAGCTTGTCCATAACCTGGTTGGTAGCTTCGGCGGTGGTCTCGCTCACCTTATTAAGATTATTGGTGGCGTCCGGCAAACGGCTGGTGGATTCCCGAATGGACACATTGGCTTCCAACATCAGGGGAATGGTGTCCTTCAGAAATTTGAAAAGATCGCTCAGTAAGGGGAAAATCTCATCGCTGAAGCGCAGAGATTCGCGAATCTGATCGACTTTTACCAGAACATCATCAATATTATTGATTTCCTTGCTCATTGCGAATCTCCGGTTTAAGAGACAACTTCTTTGATTTTCTTTTCGAGAACCTTGGGCGTAAAAGGCTTCACGATGTAGCCGTTAACCCCGATTTTAATCGCGTTCATCACGTCGTCCTGCATGCCGCGGGTGGTAATCATGATGATGGGAGTGTCCTTGAACTTATCCTGAGAACGCAGATTTTCCACCAACTCGTAGCCGTTCATTTCCGGCATGTTCCAGTCGGTCAGAATTAAGCCGATATCCTCACCTTCTGCTTTGGCCAATGCATCCACCCCATTTTCGGATTCGATAACCTTGTTAAAACCGATCCGGGAAAGGGAGTTGGAAATAATGCGCCGCATGGTGGGGGAATCTTCAACGAACAATACTGTCTTGTCTTCCATGGCAAATGCTCCTGTAAAGAAACTAATTCCGTTTAGTTTTTCTTTCACCTATATAGTCGAAAAATACTCACGCAACTTTAACGTTTGCATCATCCGGGGTCTCAAAAATCCCTAAAACCCGTCCCTCAACCATCAAAAACTCCAGAATGGTGGGCTTGCGGGAAACCGACAGCACCCCGCCGGGATGGCTGCCGCGCTCGCAGCTGGGCAATCCGATGCTAAAATCGCTCTCGCCGTCCAGCAGGCTGTAGGCCAGGCGACCAACCACGGTGTTGGCCACTTCCGCCAGGGCGTCCCGGATCATGGTTTCGGTAATTTTCTCCATCTCCATGGTCACGTTTTCCACCAGGTCGTTGGCGAAGGTATCGTCGAAGATCAGGGTAACAAAGGCCTGAAAGGGCGCGTCTATGGAGATGCGGGTTACCCAGTCGTCTTCTCTCAAACCGGGCAGACTCTGGCGTTTCTGGTGGCTTTCCAGTTCAATAAAGGCCAGTCCTTCCAGGGATTCGGAGAGGGCTTTTTCAAACAGATCGTCAACGTTGATCAAATCGGGCGTTTTCATAGGGCTCCTCAAATTAAGCCAAGTTTTTCTTCGAGAATTTCACTGAGTTTGGGGATGGTAACCGGCTTGGGCAATACCGCCGCGGCGTGTTCCATCATCAGTTCGGCGTTGCGGCTGTTGTTGTACAGGCTGGTGATGATCACCACCGGCACCTCGAAAAACCGCGGGGAAGATTTGATGCGCTTCAGCAATTGATCGCCGCTCATGTTGGGCATGTTGAGATCCGTAAACACCAGATCGATGCGATCCTCGGCTTTCAGCACCTCCATTGCTTCCTTGCCATCACCCGCTTCCCGGAATTCGATATCTTCCAATCCGCAGATTTCCAGGCTGCGACGGATGATGGATCTGGCCATGGATGAATCATCAACAATCAGAATCCGCAAATTCATCCTACTCTCCAATTACTGTTTTTAAGACGGTCAATTTCATTTTCATACCTTTTAAACCTCCCACTCGCCGTGGTCGGGGGAAAAAACTTTTACTTTGCCGGTTTGGGCATCCACCCAGACGGTCCGGCTGAAATCCTTGCCGACATCTTCGGCCTTGGCCCCCAGGCGGAACTTCCAGAGCATCTTGCGGGTCGCCAAAACGTTGCGTTTCCCGATGTTGAAGGTTCCGGAGGGATCCATAATCGAGGCGCCGCCGATCAGCTTCACCGTTAGCTCGGAGGGTTTTTGAACCCCCATGGCCCGAAATTTTTTGATCAGCAAGGGAATGGCCGTGTCCGCGAAATAGCCGGGCATTCTGGCCGCCTTTACGGGATCGATAGTGGAATCCGGAAGGGCAATGTGCACCATCCCCACCATCTTGATGGACGGGGCCAGAAAAACCGCCGCCACACAGGAACCCAGAGCCATTGTTTTAACAATTGAATCGGCTTTGTCGGAGACCCCGAATTCGCCGATTCCCACCATTTTCATCCCCATTAACCCATTTCCTCAAGGTAAGTTTTGATCACATCGGGAATGTTTTGCAGCGGCACCAATTGCTCTGCTCCCCCGCGCTGGTAGGCCTCCTTGGGCATCCCGAAGACCACGCTGGTCCGCTCGTCCTGGGCCATAGTGCGGGATTTGGACTCCCGCATTTTGACCATGCCGTCGGCGCCGTCGTGCCCCATGCCGGTCATCATCACCCCGATGGCGTTGGGCCCGGCGTATTTGGCCACGGACCGAAACAACACCTCAACGGAGGGACGATGCCCGCAAACCCGCTGCCCAAAGCGGCACACCACCCGGTATTCCCCACCGGATCGCACCAGCTGAATATGCTGGTCTCCCGGGGCCACCAAAACCCGACCGGTAATCACCCGATCCCCGGACTCGGCTTCCTTGACCTCCATGGCCGACTGGGCATTGAGGCGCTCGGCGAACATTTTGGTAAACCCGGCCGGCATGTGCTGAACAATAACCACCCCCGGCGAATGGGCCGGCAGGGCGGTAATAACCTCGCGAATGGCTTCGGTTCCGCCGGTAGAAGCACCGATGGCGATAACCTTATCGGTGGTTCTGGGCAGGGCCCTAACGGTATTTTGCGCGGCGGCGGTTCCGTTGCCGCCGGCAGCCGGGGCGCGGCCCTTCCAATGGCGGACGTCCACCCGGGAAGCCATGCGCACCTTGGAGCGGATCTCGATCATCATCCCTTCCAGACCTTTGGCCAGGTCCAGATCCGGCTTCAGAACAAAATCCACCGCTCCTGCGCCTAACGCATCGAGGGTAATCTGCGAACCGCGTTGGGTCAGCGAACTGACCATGATAACCGGCAGGGGAAATTGCGGCATTAATTTCCGCAAAAACTGGACACCGTCCATGCGGGGCATTTCCACATCCAGGGTCAATACGTCCGGACGCAGTTTAACGATGGCATCCCGTGCCTGGAACGGATCTCCGGCGCTGCCCACCACCTCAATATGAGGATCCATAGATAGCCCGCGGGTCAGCATATTGCGCACCAGGGCGGAGTCGTCTACAACTAAAACCCGAGTTTTTTTCGTAGCATTCATGGCTTCTGATAGATTGCGGGTTGAACATAGTTGAATAATTTTTTCTCCCGGCTGATACTCTCCGAATGGCCGATAAACAGATATCCGCCCGGGAGGAGATGATCGTAAAAACGCCGCACCAGTGCTTCCCGGGTATCGGTGTCGAAGTAGATCATCACGTTGCGACAAAAAATGGCGTGGAATTTTTTGCGAAAGGGAAATTCGGGGCGAATCAGATTGAGACGCCGGTAAGTCACGATTTCTTTGACCATATCCTTAATTTCATAACGCTCGCCATCCAGCTTGTTGAAGAAACGGCGAACGAAGCGCTCCGGCATTTTTTCGACATTCTCAGCGCTGTAAACCCCGTGAATGGCCTTTTTTAAAGCCGTTTCGGAGATATCCGTTGCCAGAACGCGGTAACGCCAATTGGTGTGGTTCTGGGAAAAATAATTATGGAGCAACATGGCTTCGGTATAAGGCTCTTCTCCGGAAGAACTCCCGGCGCACCACAAGCGAAACTCCTGATCCCGACTGCCGGCGTATTGCGCCACCAACTGGGGGATGGCGGTATTGGACAGGAAATCGAAGTGGGCCGGCTCCCGGAAGAAGAAGGTGTGGTTGGTGGATATGCGGTTGATCAGGGTGTTCAGCCCTTTTCCGGACTTGTCCGACTGCAAGTAGTCGTAGTATTCGGAAAAGGTGGCAATCCCCATTTCCCGGAGAATCTTGTTGAGGCGTCCGGCGACCAGGGCTTGCTTTTGCTCGCCCAGGTGAATTCCGAACTTATGATAGACCAACTCCCGAATCTGATCGTATTCCTGAGAGGTCAGGCTTCGCACATCATTCATCTTTTTTCCTCACATCCGCTGTCAGGACCAACCCGTGGTCGGATTGTTAACAATGCTTCCTGCATTTTGAACTTTATACACCTTTGGTGCTCTTTTATTATCGGCGCAATTATCAAATAATGAGAGGCAGAGGGAAATTTTAGCGACTTCCCCGACCGGACCGCGGAAGACCCTGGCCCGGCAGGCTTTCTACCAGCTCATTTCCGGCTTTCTGTCGCTTTTGAGATTCGCGGAATCCCCGGAAACCCTGAGGTGCTGGATCATCCCGGTTAGCTCGTTGGCCCGTTCCCGGAGCACCTGGGAGGCCGAGGCCATTTCCTCTGCGCCGGCGGTGTTTTTATGGGTTACCGCGTTGATCTCGTCCAAACCGGCGCGGATCTGGTTGATGCCTTTGCTCTGGCCGGTGATGATCTGGGCGATTTCCCCGATAAAATGGCTGACCTCGGCGGTCTGCCGCACAATTATCCCCAGCGATTCCGCGGTTTCTCCGGCGGCGCTGTTGCCGCGCTTGACCCGCTCCAGGGTGGCGGCAATCAGCTCGGTCGTTTCCCGGGCCGCCCGGGCGCTGCGCTGCGCCAGATTGCGCACTTCTTCGGCAACCACCGCAAACCCCTTCCCGTGAACCCCGGCCCGGGCCGCTTCTACCGCGGCATTGAGCGCCAGAAGATTGGTCTGGAAGGCGATCTCGTCAATGGTTTTGACGATGGAGGATATCTTGTTGGAATCCTCGGAAATGGCCTGCATGGCGGAGAGCATATTCACCATCTTGTTATTGCCCTGATCCGCGGCTGTGGCGGTATTGGCGGACAGCTCGTTAACCTTGTTGACGTTGGACAGACTCTGATCGGTTTGGGTTTCGATTTCCCGGATACTTTCCGCAATTTCCGATACCGAGGTCGCCTGCCGGGAGGCCCCGTCGGAAAGCCGGTTGCTGGAAGCGGCCATTTCCTGAGACTCGTTGCTGATTTCCCGCATCAGGTTTTTTGCCTCCCCGACAATGCCGCCCATAAACTGACCGGCCCCGTTGAGGGATTCCTGCAGGGTTTTAAAATCCCCTTTGTAATGACCTTCCATGCGCCGGGAAAGATCTCCCTGGGCAATAGCATTGAGCACCTGAATGGCGGATTCCACCGGCCCCCGCAGGTTATTCAGGGTGGCGTTGATTTCGCTGATGATGGCCTTAAACTGGCCGTTGAAGCGCGCCGCATTGCCCTGGACCGCCAGCTGTCCGTTGGCGGAGGAAATACCGATCTGCTGGCATTCGTTGAGCAGACTGTTCAGGTTATCCCGAATGGCGTTCACCACCTGCCCAAATCCCACCCGGTCGGCAGCGCTGTTGGCCATGGGTTTGCTGAGGTCCCCGCTGGCGTAGCTGCGCAACACTTCGACTCCCTGCAGCAGGAACTGACGCTCCGCCTCGGTCTGGCGATGGTTTTCTTCGCTGGCGGCCTGCTGGGCGGCCATTTGTTCGCTTTTCTCGCGCACTTCGTCCAGCAAAGCGCTTACCCGGGCTTCGGACTGCTCCACCTCGGCCTGCTTTTGGGCGGCGGCGGACATGTCCTGCTCTATCTGCAGGCAAAAACGGATCAACCCGATATCCTCGAAGATCACCCAGGAGGCGTGCTCCAGCACCCGCCAGGGACTGCTGGTCAGCACCCCGAAAACCGATTCCGGCCAGAAAATGCCCCGCCAAAGGTGATCCGTTGCGATAACCACCGTGGCAGCCAGCAAAACCCGCCAGTCCCGGTACATCGCCAGGAAACCCAGCGAAACAAATACGTGGAAATGGGTCTCGATGCGCCCCCCGCTGAGGTGGATAAACAAAGCCCCGATAGAGGCCTGCCCAATGGCCACCGCGTAGCGGGTCAGGGATTCGCCCGGATGCCGCCACCCCAGGTAGGCGGGGAATAAACACACCACCGCACCCAAACCGACGGCCGCCCACACGTGCAGGTGCACCGCACTGGCGGTTCCCGCCCAGGTCCGGGGAGAGACCACCAGCGCCAGAACGATCGCCACCACCCATTCCAGGGCCAGCAGCACGGCGAACTGTCTGTCGGTGCGGGCGTGAACTTCGCGCATCGCGGCGTTATACAAAACCTGCTGATGGGCCTTCAGATCCATTGGCAAAACTTCAGATTGCATCGGGTATTCCTCACTTAAATGCTGTTTCTGTTGAATCTATTGAACAGCCGAAAACCGGCGCCCGGCCGGACGGCAGATGCTGTTCCCCGCCCATAACCCGGGCAATAACCGCCTGCCGGCCGTAATTATCCCCTTCATGAGCGCGGGACCCGGTAATCCCCCCGGCAAAAAGCAGCTCGCCGTTGTCGCTGTAGAGCATCCCGAAACCGGAGGTTGCCGCCCCGAAACGATCGCACAAGGTTCCATTTCGATCGACAATCCGCTCGGTATTGACCATCCCCTCGCTCAGCCCCCACAAATCGGTTTCCGCCCAGCTGTCGTCTTGTCCGGTCGGCACGTTAAAAAGGAGATAGGTTTTCATAGTCCGGGCGGTATAACGCTGGATGTGCGCCAGTTCGTTGAGGGTCGCCCGGGAACAGGAACAGCGCGGGTGGATGGCGATCACCAGGGTAAAACATCCCGCATCCCGCCACAGGGAAACCGTTTCCTGCTCCGGCCATTGCAAGGCCGGATTTCCCGGATCCCCGGGACGGTATTGATAAGCGATTAAACCGGCCATCCCCAACACCATGATGACAATCCAGGTTGCGAGGAGGCCCAAATGCGTTTTGCGCAGGGCCATGGTAGTTTGGTAAGGTTTGGATTAAGTGGGATACCCGGCCCCCGCAATCCGGAAGCCGGGCCTGCTTCTAAAACTCGCCGAAGTCGTCATCTTCCAGATTGATGATCGGGAAATCGTCCTCTCCGGAAGGGGCGGAAGGAACGGAGAAGTTATCCCAATCTCCGTTGCCGGCCGCAACCCTGGCCTTGGCCGGCCGTGCGGCAGGTTTCGGCAATACGCTTGCCACCACCGGGGCATGATATTCCACGGCGACTTCATCGCGCAATTGGAAGCGCTTCACTTTTTCGATCAGCTGGCGGGCCAGTTCGGTAAGCTGAGCCGAGGCCGCAGCGGTTTCTTCCGCCGTGGCGGTATTGGCCTGGGTTACCTTGCTCACCTCTTCCACCCCGTGCGAAACCTGGCTGATGCCGCTGCTTTGATCCTTGGAAGCCTGGGCGATTTCGTTGATCAGATCCGACACTTTGGTGACCTGAGAAACAATCTCCTTTAGGGCTTCGGCGGTGCTGTTGGCAATGCGGGTTCCGTTTTCCACGCGCTGGATAGAATTATCGATGAGTTCGGTGGTTTCCCGGGCCGCCCTGGCGCTGCGTTGGGCCAGGTTGCGCACCTCTTCGGCCACCACCGCAAAACCCTTGCCATGAACCCCGGCCCGGGCCGCTTCTACCGCGGCGTTGAGGGCCAGCAAATTGGTCTGAAAGGCAATCTCGTCGATGGTTTTGATAATGTTGGAGATTTCCCCGGAGGATTCGTTGATCGCCCCCATCGCCACCAACATCTGCTCCATGTGCTGGTTTCCCTTGTCGGCAACCTCGCGGGCGGTGCCCACCAGGCGATTGGCAATGGTGGCGTTTTCTTCGTTGCGCCGGGTTTGCTGATCGATATCGGACATGGAAGCGGAAATTTCTTCCAGGCTGGCCGCCTGCGAGGAGGCGCCGTCGCTGAGGGTTTTGCCGGACTGGCTGATCTGATGGGCGCCGTTACTGGTCTGATGAACCGCACCGGCCACTTCGCCCAGCAGCTGGTTCAAGGACACCAGGGTGGTGTTGAGCGCGTGGGTCATTACCGCATGGTCTCCCTGAAAACGGTCGCTGACCGTAACGGTGAGATTTCCACCGGCCATTTCCTGCAGGCAGTCGGCGGTTTCCCGCACCGGCTCCATGATGGTCTCGACAACTTTGTTGAAAACCCGAACCAGCTCCTGGTAGCTTCCTTTGAAAAGGGACTCTTTGCCGCGTTTTTTAAGATCGCCTTTCTCGGCGGCTTCGGCGATGGAAAGCAATTCCCGGATCACCGCATCCAGGTTGTTGCGCATGCCGTTCAACCCCTCGCTAAAGCGCATTTGTTTGCCGGGGAAGTCGCGCATTTTGCGGGACAAATTGCCGTCCGCGTACTCCTGAAGAATGCTGATGGCCTCCTCAACCGGGTTGTAAACCGCGTCCAGGGTGGAATTAACCCCGAGGAGCAGTTCGGCGTAAGTGCCGGAGAGACCGTCGGTCCAGCAGCGGGCATCGGTTTGCCCTTCCTGCTGCAGGCGAATAACGCTGTTAAGCTCGGAGGACATTTTTTCCAGACTGCTTTTGATTTCCACCATGGCCTGGCTGAGCACGTCCGCCTCCGAAGCCCGGGGGATCTCCACCGCCAGATTGCCCGCGGCAATTTCCTTGGCGGCGTTAACCTTGGCCTTCAATGCGGCACTCATCTCCCGGAAGGAATTTTCCAACTGCAGGATTTCCGATTTACCGACATCCTGAAGCTGCTGGGCAGACAAATCGTCCTCGTCAAAATTCCCTTCGGCAATACGACGCGCCGCCAGAGAGAGGGTCTCGATGGGCCGGTTGATAAAATAATTGGTGGTCCAGATCGCCAGCGCCCCGATCAGCACAAAGGCCAGCAAGGCGATAGCCCCGATCAGGGTGCCATCGGCTTCTTCCGCTTCCAGAATACGGGTGGACGTGGCGATTAAAGCGGTCCCGACCTTTTCTCCGGATTCGTCGCGGACATCAAAGGCGGCGGCCATCAATCCTCCGTCGACCCCTTCCATCCAAACCACTTCGTCGGGATTTGCCAGCAATTCGCCCTGGGCGCGCTCCAGGACCGCTTCGTTCTGGCCGGCCAGCTTTTTGCCGGAGGCCGTGTACAGCGCGGCGGAGACCAGATTCCCGCTGGCGACTGCTTTCTCAACATTTTCCGAAAGGGTGGCGGTATCCTCCATCAGCATGGGAAGAAGGGATTGCTGACCCAGGGTTTGGGCCAGCAATTCGCCATACTGCTGGAATTCCGCGCGAATGGCGGTGCTGGCATGATTGCTGAAAATACCCAGCATGGTCATGCTAACCAGGATCATAGTCCCGAGAATGCCTAGAAATTTTTGGCGAATTGACAGCCGGAAAACCACTCCGGTAAAATCCATTTTTTTGTCTCCTCTGGTGGGGTTTCTCTATCCTGACCCCACCGGGTTTTCTGAAAATCAGGTCCGTCGGCAGGCTAATTGGCCGCGAAAAAATCCGCGGTTTCGGCCAGATTCTCGGGATAGGTAAGCCCGATCGCTTTTGCCGCTTTGGTGTTCAGATACAATCTGGCCTTTCCATCCACCTTGCGCACCGCCATCAGGGCGCCCAGATCCACCCATTGCGGATCCGCAGCCAGAAGGGGCATTTTTTTCAAGGTGGCGTTTTTAACCAGGTAATCCCGCGATACTTTTCCGTTCAGCAGGTCGTCGGAACCTTCCACCCAAACCAGTTGCACCTTGTACTGGGCCACCAGATTGGTAAAGGCTTCGGCCAGTTCCTTGAGGTTGCTTGCCTCGGCCACAACCACCTGAATACCGGTGGAAGCTGCGGCAATATTGATTTTTTTGAGGCGATCCGCCGCCCCGGATTCGTTGGGATTAACCACCACCCCCACCACTGTGATTTCGGGAAAGCTGGCCTTTACGGTAAACAATTTTTGAATGGCGGTAGCCTCACCCTGAGCCAGAACAACGTTGACAGAGAGCAGCAGCCCAAGAATGGCAGTCCGAAAAAAAGCGCGATATTTCATAAATCCTCCGTGATTCTGTTGCAAATATCAATCCCTGATACGCCCGGGGCGCGTCCTGCTAAAACGCCCGCGCCCCGTTTGAAACCTAAGCTTTCAACGTTTCTAATTCGTTGTTAAACAACAGTTTCTGGGTATCCAGAAGAATTTTGACTTCCCCTTCCACCTTACCCAGGCCAAAAACGAACTGCTGTCCGGGACGCTTCTGGTTAACCTTGGGGGCCGGCTCGATCTGGGAGTCGGGAATATTGATAACCTCCGAAACGGTGTCCACGACCAGTCCCACCGAGGTGTCCTGAATATTGACCACCACGATACAGGTGCGTTCGTCGTATTCGCGTTCCACCATGCCAAAACGCAGCCGCACATCCACTACCGGAATTACTTTTCCGCGCAGGTTGATAACGCCCTTGACGTAGTCGGACGTTTCCGGCAGATCGGTAATTTTCTGAATGCCGATAATTTCGGTGACATTGCGGATTTCAATGCCGTATTCCTGCTCCCCGAGGTTAAAGGTCAGAAATTGCCCTTCCTGGGAGTCTTCCATAACTTCGCCGGCAAATTCCAATACTTCGTCGTTCACTTTAAGCTCCTTCTTTAAAGAATCCTGCAATATTGCCTTAAACGGCAACTCCATTGTTTTCTGCAACTTTTACCATGCTGGCCAAATCCAGGATCAGGCAAATATCGCCGTTGCCCAAAACCGAGCACCCCGATACCCCCGAAATGTTGCCCAGATAGTCCGACAGCGGTTTGATGACCAATTGCTGCTGGCCCAAAATTTCATCGACCAGAAATCCCACCGCTTTACCGCCGTTTTCGGCCACCACCACAATACCTTCGTCCAATCCCTTTTGCCGGGAATCTATCTGGTGCATTTCCTGCAAGCGCAGCACCGGAATGATGGTATCGCGGATGTTGATGACTTCCTGCCCGTCGATCAGGTCCACCACATTGTTTTTATCGACCTGAAGGGATTCCTTGATGTCCAGGGTGGGAATGGCATACAGCGCCCCTTCCACCTGCATCAACATCCCGTCGATAATGGCGGTGGTCAGGGGAATGCGCAACACAATGCGGGTCCCCTTGCCTTCTTCGCTGGCCACATCCACCCGCCCGCGGATTTTTTCGATATTGCGCAGCACCACGTCCATGCCCACCCCGCGCCCGGAGATACTGGTAACCTGGGCGGCGGTGGAAAAGCCGGGGGTAAAAATGAGGTTGTATACCTGAGAGTCGTTCAGCTCTTCATTTTCCTGAACCAGCCCTTTCTCCAGGGCTTTTTTCAGGATCTTCTCGCGATTGAGACCGGCCCCGTCATCATCGATGACAATCCAGATCTCGCCGCCGACCCGTTTGGCTTCCAGCAGCACCTTGCCCGTGGCAGATTTGCCTTTGGCGGTGCGTTCATCCGGCTTTTCAATGCCGTGGTCCAGGGAATTGCGCAGAATGTGGACCAGCGGATCGGAAATATTTTCGATGACGGTGCGATCCACTTCGGTTTCCCCACCCAGGACCTCAAAATCGACCTGCTTGTGGTTTTTACCGGAGATGTCCCGCACCAGGCGACGCATTTTGCCGAACAATCCGGACAGGGGAATCATGCGCATGGCGGTCGCCAGCTCCTGAAGGTCGCGCACGTTTTTCTGCAGAATGCCGATCGATTTTTCGAAATTGCCCAGCTCCATACCTTCCAGATCGGGATTCTGGGACACCATACTCTCGGCAATCACAATCTCCCCCACCAGGTCCATCAGCTGGTTCAGTTTGCTGACATCTACCCGGATAACCTCGTTGGTATTTTTACTGTCCTGAGACTTGCGGGCCTGGGGCAGTCTTTTTTCGATTTCCGGGATCGCGGGAAGATCGGCAAGCGGTGCGGAAGCCGCTCCGGGAGCGGGCTTTTCCATGACCGGT
>JAGRBF010000163.1:0-2832 GCA_020434205.1 Calditrichota bacterium
AATGACCTCGTGGATCGAAACCGAAGCCATTGCCCGGCTCTATCAATCCGGTTATTTCAACCCGGCCGACAAAACCTTTCGCAACCGGGACGTGTGGCAGTATCTGGACGGGGTGGCCGCCGATTCCGGGACCTTTCGGGACGAAGGCCGGGTGCGCCGGCTGATCCGCAATATTATGACCCTCTATCGCCTCAACAATCTGGACGATGTGCGCAAGCAGGGTGAAGTGCTGATCAAATATCTGGGCAACCAGTATCCGGGCAAAAAGGACCGTGAGGACGTTCAGCAGTTGAAAGGGATGTGCCGGGAATGGGAAGCGGATTGTTTGTGGGGTTATTTGGGCTGGAATTCCCAGAACGTGCACCATTTACGGCTGGGATTTTACAAGGGTGAAATTTTCACCGAAGAACCGACCATCGAGCGGGACGCCCTGCCGATTCTGAAGCTGCTGCGCGCGGTGCGGCCGGACATCATCAGCGTGGCCCTGGATCCGGAAGCCAGCGGCCCGGACACCCATTACAAGGTATTGCAGGCCACCAGCGAAGCCCTCAAACTTTACGAGAAGGAGAGCGGGCGTTCGGATATCCGGGTGTTGGGCTATCGCAACGTGTGGTATCGCTATCACCCCTGCGAGGCGGATCTGTTTGTGCCGGTTTCCCTGAACATGTTTGCCCTTCAGGACAGTTCCTTCAAGAAGGCTTTTATCAGTCAGCGCGATGCTTCCTTCCCCAGCTACGAACACGACGGCCCGTTCTCCGAGCTGGCGCAGCGCATTCAGGTGGAGCAATATCAAATGCTCAAGACCTGCCTGGGGCGGGAGTTTTTTTATGATCACCCCAGCGCTTTAATCCGGGCTACCCGGGGCATGGTTTACCTGAAGGAAATGAATCTGGATGAATTTTACCAACATTCCCGGGCCCTGAAGGCCAGCACGGAGGCAAGTTAGCGACGGCGTTGGAAAGCGCCTCCGGCCCGGGTTTGAGTGTGGGCGTGCGGGTGGATCGAAGTTTGGGAGTAATGCCTCAAAACGGTTTTTACCTCAACACCTCGACACCCCCATACCTCTTCGGCGAAGCCGAATAACCATATAACCATGTAAATTTATCAACAATCATCAATCAACAATCGACAATCATCAATCATCAATCAACCATTGCCAATCACCATGACTTCCAAACTTTTCGACGAAATCAAAAATCTGGTAACCGAGCAGCGCAATCCCGCTTCCGAGAATATCGACAGCATGGATGCCATGGGCATCGTTACCGTGATCAACAGCGAGGACCAGACCATTCCCGGCATTGTGGCCGGAGAATTGCCCTATGTGGCTCAGGCGGTAGATCTGCTGGTCGAGCGTTTCAAAAACGGAGGGCGCCTTTTTTACGTGGGCGCGGGCACCAGCGGACGCCTGGGGGTTTTGGACGCCTCGGAATGTCCGCCGACCTTCGGTTCCGACCCGAACATGGTCCAGGGAGTTATTGCCGGCGGTTTTCAGGCCCTGGTGAGTGCCCAGGAAGGAAAAGAAGATCAGGAGGAGCAGGGAGGCAAGGACCTGATGGAACGCGGCTTTACCGCAAATGATGTGGTGTGCGGAATTGCCGCCAGTTATCGCACCCCTTATGTGCTGGGCGCTCTTAAAATGGCCCGCTCGATCGGGGCCAAAACCCTGATGGTCACCTGCAACCACCGCGAAAAAGTAACGGTGGAGGTCGATGTGGCAATTTGCCCGGTGGTGGGACCGGAGGTGGTAATGGGCTCGACCCGAATGAAGGCCGGCACCGCGACCAAACTGGTTCTGAACATGCTGACCACCGCCAGCATGATTCGCCTGGGCAAGGTTTACGGAAACATGATGGTGGACCTGCAGATGACCTCCCGCAAACTGGAGGAACGGGCCCGCCGGACGGTTATGATGGTTACCGGGGTCGATTATCCGGAAGCCGACCGGGTTCTCAATTCCTGCAAAGGACACGTCAAGACGGCCATCGTGATGATACTCGCCGACGTGGATGCCGAAGAAGCGCACCGTCGCCTGGGCCAGGCGGACGGATTTGTACGAGGCGCCCTGGAGGGCTAATAACCGTAAGGGCGGGTTTGTAACCCGCTCAAGAATTCCTGAGGACGGGGTTGTAACCCGCCCCAACCATCAACCATAAGGCGGATTTGAAACCCGCCTCAACAGCGATCAACCCTATGCCAAAACACATCATCAAGAAAGTAGACACCTGGACGGCGCACCTGCCGCTAACCCGTCCCTACACCATCACCTACAAAACCGTTGAGGCGGTGGAAAATGTTTTTGTCCGTCTGGAGAGCGAGGACGGCCTGGTCGGCCTGGGTGCCGGCTCCCCTGCCCCATACGTGACCGGAGAAACCACCGCGACCTGCCAGGCGGCCCTGGCCGAACATCTGCAAGAGTTGCTGCTTGGGAAGGACCTTCGCCAACTGCGCCAGCATTGTATGAACCTGGAGGAAATGCTGCCCGATACTCCGGCTGCCCGCACCGCTGTGGATCTGGCTCTGCACGATCTCTACGGACATTATCTGGGGCTGCCGGTGGTTCACTTGTTGGGTCAGGTTCACCAAAGCCTGGCCACCTCCATCACCATCGGCATTAAGGAAACCCTGGCCGAAACCCTGGAAGAGGCGGAAGAATATCAGGGACGCGGATTCCGGATCATCAAATTGAAAATCGGGCGTGATCTGGAGAAGGACATCGAAACGGTGCGCAAACTTCACGAGAAGGTCGGCTCCACCATGAAAATCCGGGTGGACGCCAATCAAGGCTACAGCGCCTCGGATCTGGAGACTTTCTACCGGTCTACCCATCAT
>JAGRBF010000163.1:3013-9444 GCA_020434205.1 Calditrichota bacterium
CTGATGAAATGCGGAGGCATTTACCCGTCCCTGCAGATCGCCGAAATCGCCCGCCTCTCCGGCATCGACCTGATGTGGGGGTGCATGGACGAAAGCATCATCAGCATTACCGGCGCCCTTCACGCCGCCTTCGCCTGCCCGGCCACCCGCTACATCGACCTGGACGGCAGTTTGGATCTGGCCCGGGATCTGGTTTCCGGCGGGTTTGTTCTGGAAGAGGGTATGATGCGCATTGGCAGCGGGAATGGGCTGGGGGTCAACTTGCTGTCCAATTACCGCGACCTTTTGTAGAACAGTCGCCTGATATATATGACGGATCCCGCATTCAATTGGTGACGCTTGGTGTTTTTCGAAGCCCGGTGGTTCACATGAAAATTAGCGTAAAATGGTTTAAATTTATGGCATTTTTCGTCCGGCAATCCAACCGGAAGTCTGTTAACTGTTTAACGGTTTACTTTTTATCCTTTTGAGGCAAACATGGACAATATTCGGGGCACCGCCCTTTTGCTGACCAACGGCTGGATGGACACCATCCATGCCAAAACCACCCACGGCATCCTGAGAGGCTCGGATCGCTTTATCCCGGTGGCCGTAATCGATCCCAAATACGCCGGACAAAACACCGAGACGGTATCCGGGATTGCACCGCCCCGACCCATTTTCGCCACGGTCGCGGAAGCCCTGGAGAAACTGCCGGAAAAACCCCAATACTGTGTGGTGGGTGTTGCGACCCACGGCGGCATTTTGCCGGATTCCCTGCGCAACGAGGTTATCGTGGCCCTTCAGCACGGCATTTCCGCCATTTCCGGGTTGCATTCCTTTATCAGTGACGACCCGGTGCTGGTGTCCCTGGCCGAAGAAAACGACTGCATTTTATTTGACGTTCGCAAACCCCGGGATCGCAGCGAACTGCGTTTCTGGGACGGTCAGATTTATGCCGTTAAAACGCCGCGTATCGCTATTCTGGGGACGGATTGCGCATTGGGCAAACGCACCACCTGCAAATTGCTGACCTATGCCCTGCGCCGCCACAATGTTAAAGCGGAAATGATCTATACCGGGCAAACCGGCTGGATGGAAGGCCACCCCTACGGATTTATCTTCGATACCACCATCAACGATTTTATCAGCGGGGAAATTGAACGCGCCATTCTGGCCTGCGAAAATGGCGCTCACCCCGATGTAATGCTGATCGAAGGTCAGTCCTCCCTGCGCAACCCCAGCGGACCTTGCGGCGCCGAATTTCTGGTTTCCGGGAACGCCAAAGGGGTCATCCTTCAACACGCCCCGGGACGCAAGTGCTTTGAGGGTTATGAAGATCTGGATGCCGTGATTCCCCCCATCGAGCAGGAAATGGAGCTGATCCGCTTTTACCGTTCCGAGGTCATCGCCATCACCCTTAACAACGAAGGCATGACGGACGCTGAGCTCACCGCCTATCAGCATCAAACTCAGGAGCGGCTGGGCATCCCGGTCGTCCAACCCCTCAAGGATGGTTTGGACGGGCTGGTTCCGGTGGTGCAGGATTATATCCGGAAGCAAAATGGGTAGGCTAACCTTCCGGTTTCCCCTGCCCAATCTGGTTCTTCTGCTGTTGTTGATTTGTGCTGTTCGGGCGGCGGAGGTCCGCACCGACAGCATTCCCAGTGCGGCAATGGGGAAATCCATTCCGGTTTCCATCATCCTGCCGGAAGTTTACCGGCATTCCGATTCGACCTTTCCGGTGCTATACCTCCTTCACGGGCACGGAGGGTCCCACCGCAGTTGGATCGACGGTACTGATGTGGAAAGCCTGGCGGATCTGCACCGGATCATCATTGTCTGTCCGGACGGCGGCATCAATAGCTGGTATCTCGACAGCGTCGAAGACCCTGCCTCCCGTTATGAAACCCATGTGGCCGGCGAAGTGGTGTCCTTTATCGACGCCCATTACCGCACCATTGCGGACCGCCGCCATCGCGCCATAACCGGTTTAAGCATGGGGGGCTTCGGGGCATTGCATCTGGCCACTAATCATCCCGAGGTATTCGGCGGAGCCGGCAGTATTAGCGGCGGGGTCGATCTGCGTCCCTTCCCCAACAATTGGGAGATTGCCGAAAAGTTGGGAAGCCTGGCGGACAATCCCGAACGCTGGAACGATTTAGCCCTGGCCGACCATCCGGTGCGCTTCGGCCATGCCGATCTGCGCCTGATGGTCGATTGCGGAACGGACGACTTTTTTATCGGGGTCAACCGCTCCCTGCACCAGGCTTTACTGGAAGCCGGGATTGATCATACTTATCTGGAACGTCCCGGAGTGCACAATTGGGACTACTGGCGAGAGGCAATCCGCTGGCAGGCCGATTTTTTTGCGGTCTGGTTTTATCAGTTTACTGACGTTACGCGCTAAACACAAAGCCACGAAGGGCCCGAAATTCCGGTGCACGAGTGTATTGTTCAAAATAAAGGAATCGTTATGCCTACCTTGCGTCCCGTTTTCCCCTTGCTACTTTTTTTGGCTCTGTTGATGATCGGGTGTTCGGCTTCGCGCCCCCCGGTTACCACGGGGTCCCCCAATGCGGTGGATCAGCTCCGGCAGCAAATCGAACAGATTCTGGCAGACATCGCCCTCACCCAGAGCAATGTCGGCATCAAAATTTTATCGCTGGACAGGGGCGAGGTACTTTACAGCCGGGACAGCCACAAACTTTTCCATCCGGCGTCCAACATGAAGCTGCTCACCACCGCCACCGCCCTGAACCGCCTGGGGACTTCTTTCTTTTACGAGACGGTTGCCGGAACGGACAGCGGCATGGTTCCGGGAGAGACGTTGGGCGGAAACCTCTATTTGCAGGGTCGCGGCAATCCCGATCTGGAACTTGCCGACCTGGAAATGATGATCGCCCAGTTGCGGGACAGAGGGTTGCGCCGGATTACCGGAGATCTGGTGGTGGATCCCTCCTATTTCGACGAACTGTTCTGGGGAAACGGCTGGATGTGGGACGATGCTTCCGCCTGGTATTGGGCGCCCATCACCCCATTGGCGGTTAACGACAACTGTGTGGAGATCCTGGTTTCTCCGGGTAAGAACCCCGGCGACAGCCTAATTTACAAACTGCTTCCGGACACCCGCTATATGAAAGTCATCAATAACGGGTTTACCGCCC
Organism: Calditrichota bacterium; assembly: GCA_020434205.1. Taxonomy (GTDB): domain Bacteria; phylum Calditrichota; class Calditrichia; order RBG-13-44-9; family J075; genus JAGRBF01. The sequence goes on from JAGRBF010000163.1 coordinate 6,160, forward strand.
AACCTGGCGACAGCGCCGCGGTGGACAGTTTTACGGTCGTCCGGGACTGGATTAAACCGGCCAACGTAATTCGCATTTCCGGGGCCATGTATCCCGGCCAGGACAGCGACAACAGCGTTATCGATGTCCTTAGCGGAGACCTATTCGGGGCCACCCTTTTTGCCGAGTTGCTGGAAAGGGCCGGGATCGCCTTTACCGGCGCGGTGCGCTATGGCAAAATGCCGGCGAATGCCGCGGTATGGGCCACCCATCGCTCCCCGCTGCTGGCGGCTACGATCATCAACACCAATAAAATCAGCGATAATTTGTCCGCCGAGAATCTTCTGAAAACGGTAGCCGCCCAAAAAAGAGGCGTTCCGGGAACCGCCAGAAACGGGGTTTCGGAAATTTACGCTTTTCTGGACTCCCTGGGCGTGGACAGCACCTCCTACCGGGTGGTGGACGGCTCCGGCGTTTCCCGGTACGACGTGATTACCCCGGATTTGCTGGTAACCCTGCTGGAGGGTATGCACCGGGATTTCCGGGTTCAGGCGGAGTTCAAAACCTCTCTGCCTATCGCCGGGGTGGACGGAACCCTCAAATACCGCATGCGCAACACCCCCGCCCAGGGGAATTTGCGCGCCAAAACCGGCTCGCTGAGCGGGGTAAGTTCCCTGAGCGGCTACACCAGCACCGCAGACGGAGAACTGCTGGCCTTCTCCATCATTATGGAGCATTTTTTAGTGCCGACCCGGCGGATTCGCGAGGCCCAGGATCGTATCGGGGCCCTCATTTCCGGTTGGTCCAGACAACAAGTAACCGGAAAGTAATCCCAAGGAACAAGGCTATGATATCCCAGGAACAAATTCAAACCCTTGAAGGGCAGCAGACCCCTTTTTACTTCTATGACCTGACCCTTCTGGACGGCACTTTGGAGGCTCTCAACGCGGCTCTGAAGACACATCCGGATTTCCGGGTCCACTACGCCATGAAGGCCAATGTAAACCGGCCCATCCTGGAGCGCATCCACCAGGCCGGTTTGGGAGCGGACTGCGTTAGCGGCGGGGAAATCGCCCGGGCCCTGGAAAGCGGATTTACCCCGGCGGAGGTGGTATTTGCCGGGGTTGGCAAAAGTGACGCGGAGATTACTTTCGGGCTGGAAAAGGGGATCTTTTGCTTCAATGTAGAATCCGTTCAGGAATTATCCGTTATTGCCGACCTGGCCGCCAGCCATAACAAAACCGCCACCATTGCCCTGCGGCTAAATCCCAATCTCGATGCCGGAACCCATCACTATATTTCCACCGGAAAAGTCGAGAATAAATTCGGCATTCCGGTGGCCGACCTGGATGCGGCCCTGGAGACCATCAAGGCTTCCCCCTCCCTGCATCTGGCCGGCCTGCACACCCATATCGGCTCTCAGATAACCGATCTCGGAGTTTTTGAGCGGCTCTGCCAAAAATACAACGGTATCGTCAGTTGGTTTGAGGATCAGGGGGTAAGGCTGGAGCACCTCAACGTCGGTGGGGGTTTAGGGATTGATTATCGCGATCCGGACAGCCACGCCATCTGCGATTTCCAGACCTATTTCGATTTGTTCGGGCGTTACCTCGGACGGCGGGAAGGGCAACTTCTGCATTTTGAGCTGGGGCGGGCCATTGTCGGACAATGCGGCAATTTGATAACGCAGGTATTGTATACCAAACACGGCGAACAAAAGAGTTTTGCCATCGTTGATGCCGGGATGACCGAACTCATCCGTCCGGCACTTTACCAGGCCTATCATCATATCGAGAACCTCAGTGCAACGGAAGGTCTGCGCAAATACGACGTGGTGGGACCGGTGTGCGAATCCTCGGATTTTTTTGGGAAAGATGTTCCCCTGCCGGAAACCAACCGGGGGGATTTGATCGCGGTGCGCAGCGCAGGGGCCTACGGGGAGGTTATGACCTCCCATTACAACCTGCGCCAGATTCGTCCGGCCATGTACTGGGACGGGTCAGGCATTGTAGAAGAATAAGTAGCCGATAAACAGACCGGCAATGATGCCGGCGGCGTCGGCGATCAACCCCGCGGTAACCGCATAACGGGTGTTGCGAATGTTCACCGATCCGAAATAAACGGCAATGATGTAAAAGGTGGTTTCCGTGGCCCCCCGGAAAATGCTGGACATCCGGGCCACAAAAGAATCCGGGCCGAAGGTTTTCATAATTTCCAGATTCATTCCCCGGGCCCCGCTACCGCTGAGGGGTTTCATCAAAGCGGTGGGAAGGGCCTCTACAAAGTCCGCATTAATCCCGCTGAGACGAATTAAATACGATATTCCGTCGATGATCATGTCCAGAGCACCGGAGGCCCGGAAAACCCCGATAGCCACCAGAATCGCCACCAGGTAGGGAATAATCATGATTGCCACCCCGAAACCCTCCTTGGCCCCCTCAATAAAGGTCTCGTAGACATTCACTTTCCGCCGTACCGCCAGGGCAATAAACCCCACAATCACCGAAAAAATGAGCAGGCTGCTGGCCACCCGGGACACTTCCGCAATTTGATCCTGAGGTATGCTGGCGAAGTAAAAAATGACCGCCGCCATAACCAGAGAAACACCGCCAAGATAGGACAGAATAACCGGGTCGAGCAAATTGATGCGCTGGTAAAGGCTTACCGCGATCATCCCCGCCAGGGTTGAGAAAAAAGTGGCCAGCATGATCGGGATAAAAACGTCGGTGGGATTGGCGGCCCCGATAACTGAGCGGTCCACCAGGATCGTCAGGGGGATGAGCGACAGGCCGGAGGTATTGAGCACCAGGAACATTATTTGCGCGTCCGAGGCGACATCCTTGTTGGGATTAACCTCCTGCATCTCCTTCATGGCCTTGAGGCCGATCGGGGTGGCAGCGTTGTCCAGACCCAGCATATTGGCCGAAAAATTCATCACCAGAGATCCGATTGCCGGATGATCCTCCGGGATTCCCGGGAACAGCCGTTTAAAAAAGGGACCGACCAGCCGGGTGAAGTAGTGAATAACCCCGCCGGCCTCCCCCACCTTCATGATGCCCAGCCAAAAAGCCATCACCCCGGTCAAATACAGGGAAAGTTCGAATCCCGTTTTGGACATATCAAAGGTGGCATCAAAAATTTTGGGGAAAACCTCCAGGTCATTGAAAAAGATCAGGCGAATCAACCCCACTACGAACGCCCCCAGGAAGAAAAAAATCCAGATTCGGTTTAAGGCCATCGGTTGTCCCAGTGTTACACCGTGAAAGACTTTTTTGAGATTCAGTTTCGCCAAAGATAGCTGATCGG
>JAGRBF010000164.1:0-26863 GCA_020434205.1 Calditrichota bacterium
ACGTATTTTTTGTTTCGGGAGATCACTTCGTATTTCATGGAAAAATCGTCGGTATCCACCGCCCCCTCTTTGGGGATGAGGTCCCGGACGTGGCCGTAGGAGGCCACCACCTGAAAGTCTTTTCCAAGGTATTTGTTAATGGTTCGGGCTTTGGCGGGAGATTCTACAATGACCAGTTTTTTTGCCATAAGAAAAATGATTACCTGTTTTTCTGGGATGTGATCATGCGTTTCCGGCAGCGGGAGCCCGGGAATTTTCCCACCCGGGAGGTCCCCAAACGGATGGTGTTTATCCGTTTGCTGCAGGTGCCATTATAAAGGAGTATCAAGAAGAGAGCAAGCCGAATTGTCACAAAATAGATCTGAGGTTACTGAGGAAAGCCATTCCGGCCGGTGGGTCAGGAGGCGATCCGGGCCGGTTCATTGAGGAAATGGCGCACCGCCTCGATAACCCGCGGGTGGCGGATGCTTCGAAAATGAGCGATGCCGCTGGTGGGCAGGAACTGGGCCTTCGGCCAGCTTTCGGCCAGCTTCCGGCCGGTTTCGAAGGGCACGATGTGGTCCTCCCGATCGTGAACGATCATCACCTGTCCGGCCCGCAGTCCTTCGGCGCGGGTATTGAGGTCAAAATCGTCGATGTGAATCTTAAAGAAGGACTCAAAATTGCGATAGAGTTTGTTCATTACCCGGTCGGGCACATGAAAAAGGGCCTGGGTTTCCTGGAACAGGGTCTTGGGAATGGAGGGGGAACCGATGGTGATCAGCTTGTCCACCCGGGTTTGCAGGGCGGGATCGCTGAGGAAAAAACCGGCGGCGCTTCCCCCGGCGGAATGGCCGATGATGGCATAAGGGGTCCCGAATTGTTCGGTAAAAGCGCGGATGGTTTCCCGGATATGGATAATGCTGGAAATTTTGCCGGGAGAGCTGCCGTGGGCGGGGGCGTCGAAGGCAAAAACCCGGTATCCGTCCGCCACCAGGGATTCGATCAGCTGCATAAAATCGGCGGCGCAGGAATTCCAGCCGTGGGCCACCAGGACGCTTTGGCCGTCCTTACCCCAGACAAATCCGTTGGCTTTGCCGTAATGCCCTTCGATTTCAATCTGCCGGGCCTGGCGGAGAAAGGCGCGCTGCTGCTCGCGCAGTTTGCGGCGCCGGGGGGTTAGCATCACCTTGAAGTAAAGGCGGGCGGTAAACCCCGGGAAAAGGCGGGCCAGAGTGGCGTTGTAGATGTGCATCCCGCGGATCAACCAGCCGGGGTATTGAGAAGAATAAACGTGAGTGGACATAGGATTTCGATTGTTGATTGTTGATTGTTGATTGTTGATTGGTGATTGGTGATTGGTGATTGGTGATTGGTGATTGGTGATTGTTGATTGGTGATTGTTGATTGTTGATTGTTGATTGCCGGCTTCCCGTTGGGAAATACGGGGCCCTGCCAATGGTTTAGCGGTTCTCCTTTTTGACCAGCTCTTCGTCGATCATGCGGCGGACCCGCCCGATGGCGGTGTGCAGCAGCCCCTCGTCGTTGGAAACCCGCCCCATAACAATGGCCCCTTCCAGAATAGCCAGGAATGTTACCGCAAATACCCGGACATCGGCATTGGGTTTTATTTGCCCGAACTCGATGCCACGGGCCAGAATTTTTTCCACGGACTGGCGCAGAAGGGCAAAGGCATTGACCACGTGCTGGCGAAGCTCCGGATACAGATCGTCGGCCTCTACGGCGGTGTTGAGGATGGGGCACCCTCCTTCTACGGGAGGATTGCTGACGTAGGTGCCGAAAAAGTCCAGCATGGCATTAAGTTTTAAGGGAGCGGTGGGCTGTTCGCGGATTTTTTCGCGAAGCTGGCGCATCACGATTTGGGCATTGTGCTCGAAAGCCAGCAGGGCCATTTCGTCCTTGCTGGCAAAGTTGCCGTAGATGCCGCCCTTGGTGAGCCCGGTTTGGCGCATGATGTCCCCAATGGAGGTAGCGGCGTAACCTTTGGCGTTAAACACCGGGGCGCATTGTTCAATGATATACTGCCGGGTGCGTTCCGATTTTTTCATGCCCCAAAATAAACCGATCGGTTTATTTTGTCAAGGGAAATCTTTCGCCTGAGGGCAATATCTTTAAATCACAGAATAAGGGAGTTTGTGTTGAATGATTGGAGGCTGGGGAGTCGTTGGGTTACGCTGCGCTAACCCAACCTACGGTTCTTCGCCGAATCGGTGTGGGAGTGTGGGGGTGGAAAACCTAAATACCCCGACACTTTCAGTGGATCAGGTGCCCAAAACCGGGAAATAGACGTGGAACTCGGTCCCCTCCCCTTCCTGGCTCTCCACGGCAATATGCCCGTGGTTCTGCCGGACAATCCCGTAAACGGTGGACAGTCCCAGTCCGGTGCCCTCCCCTTCCACTTTGGTGGTAAAAAAGGGCTCGAAAATTTTGTCGCGAATAGCGGCGGGAATGCCGTGGCCGGTATCGCGGACAGACAGGACCACGTATTTCCCGGCCTTTAGCTCGGGAAACTTGCGCTGCTCCAGTTCAGTGAGTTCCCGGCTGACGGTCGTAATAAACAATTTTCCCCCGCCGGCCATGGCATCCCGGGCATTGACGGCCAGGTTCACCAAAACCTGCTCCAACTGATTGGGATCCACCTCCACCGGCGGCAAATCGGGCTCCAGATCCATGCCCAGGGTTATCCGGCTGCCCAGCAGATGGTTCAACATATCCCCGGTCTGGGCTACCACGGTGTTGAGGATCAGGGGCTCCGGCTGGATCTCCTGCTGGCGGCTGAAGGTCAGGATTTGATTGGTAAGAATGCCCGCCTGCTTGGCGGTACGGGCAATCATCTCCACATTTTTGCGAATGGGTCCCTCGGCCTCCACCTGCTTTTGCAGCATGGCAGAGCAGGCGTTGATCACCGAAATCATGTTATTGAAATCGTGGGCGATACCCCCGGCCAGCAGCCCCAGGCTCTCCATTTTCAATCCCTGGATGAGCTGCTGCTCCATTTCCCGGCGCCGGGTGTCGTCGAACATTACGCCGCCGATGCGCACAATATCATTTTCGCGATCCCGCGAGTAGGTCATGGTGAGCACCCCGAAAATTTCCTTGCCGTCGCGGCGGCGCAACTTGATTTCCCGGCCCTTGATCTGCCCGCTGGCCTGAAGCTCTTCCTTGAAGCGTTGGGCATCCTCGGGGCTCATAAAAAATTCGCCAAAGTCCTTGCCGATGGCGTCCGGGACGGTTTCGAAGGCAAACATCTCGGAAAAGGCGCTGTTGCAGATGTCGATCACCCAATCCGCTCCCAGCACGAAATTGCCGCTCAGGGTTTCCTCAAAAAGCTGGCGGTAGCGCCGTTCGCTGCGCAGCAGGGCTTTTTCCATTTGCTTGCGGCGGGAGATGTCGTTGGCGAAGGTCATGATAAAATCGATATTGCCGACCCGCACTTTGTTGAGGCTGATTTCCACCGGAAAGGTGTGGCCGTCCTTGCGGCGGGCCATCAAATCCCGGCCTCCCCCCATCAGGCGCGCTTCGGGATTGACCTGGAAATCCTCCCGCTGCAGGGCGTGTTTGTCCCGCAGTTCCTCCGGCAGAAGCATTTCGACCGACTGTCCCTGCATTTCCATTCGGTCGTAACCGTAGAGCTTTTCGGCCCGGCTGTTTACCCGCACAATGATGCCGTCCGTATCGGTGATAACAATCGCCTCGGCGGCGGCTTCCAGAAGAGCGCGGAAACGTTGGGCGTCCCGACTGAGACCCTGGCGGGCCTTCAGGCATTCCTCGCGTTCCCGGGCCAGATGCCACTCCCGCTCCAGAAAAAGATCCAGGCGTGGCAGATCGGATTCCAGAATATAATCCGAGATCATGCCCAGGCTGGCCCAGGAGCGCACCTCCCGGGCGGTTTCCGGGTTACAAATGGCAACCAGGGGACCGTCCTCCACCGCGCCGGTGAGAGTGGTACAGACCTGATCCAGGCTCTCCCGATATTCCTCCGCAAAAAAAATAGCGGCGTGGAATCCCCCGGTAAAACCCTCGTAAGGCAGCTTGGGCAACACCCGGAGGCGCACATTTCCGGCCAGTTTCCCCTTCAAAACCTCTCGTATCGCTTCTTCGGAGTCCGCGTTTTGAGTGACCAGAAGGACGTTTTTCAGAATATTGGGCATGTCAGAAAATACGGTTCATTTATTCAGCAACAAAATTATCAATGCAAATTCGCGGGTAGACCCTGTTCTGCACCAGGAGTAATGGCCCGGGATGGCAGTCGTCCGGTGCCGCTTCGGCTATGAATTTTCGCCGTTTTCGCCCTGTAGTTCTCTTAGCAGGAGTCCGGCGATGGTCATAAAATCGTGCTCGGTCACGATACCCACCAACTGGTTATCGCTAAGGACCGGCAGGCATTTCATACGTTCCATCATCATCAGTTCGATGGCTTCCATGGTTGGAGTATCCGGGCTAACGGTATGGCGTACCGGTCCCATCAGGTCCCTGGCCAAGCGCTGTTTGCCAGGCTTATTCCGGATCATCCCCGGATCCCAGATCTCCTGCCCGGAAATCAAACCGACCAGCACCCCCGAGGCATTCTCCACCGGAATGTGGTGAATTTTTTTCCAGCGCATAATGCTGATCACCAGTTCCAGCAGATCATCTTCCTGGACGGTAAAAAGGTCGGTACTCATAACCTGCCCGACCCGTCCGAATTTGTTGATCCAGGCGCCGGCTTCCCGCAATTGGACATCGGACCAGTTATGCACCGGCACATTCTCATGCTGTCGCCGCACCATGCCTGCTGTCAGAGCGACCAGGACCTCGCTGCGCCGCCCACCCTGGTGTTCCATGGCCTCAAAATTGTTGACGATCCAGCGGGCCCCGGTTTTCCCGCTTTCCACGCGCTCCCGGACGATACCAAGGTATTGGTCGCGGTCTCCCACATCGACGCCGGCGGATTTCAGCCCCACTTCTGCCATCGGCAGCAGTTCCTGGACGATCAGGTCGGCGGCCAGAAACTGCCGGTTGTTAAGCCATTCGAAGCGCGCCTCCATTCCGGAGCGGGCCGCACCAACGAAATTGCCTACCGCGTGGCTGAAGGCAAATTTTTTGGACAAATCCCGGTAGTCCTCCGGCAAGGCATTCATCAACCCCAGCCAAAAAGCGGCGTTGGCCACCTCATCCGCTATCGTGGGCCCGGCAGGCAGCACCCGGTTTTCGATTCGCAAATGCGGCTTGCCCTGGTAAACCCCGTAGCAGGCGCGGTTCCAGCGATACACTGTCCCGCTGAAGACGCTCAGGGCCTTCAGGGAGGGAACCTTGCCTTCCTTGAGCAATTCCAGGGAGTCTTCAACATCCTCGGTCAACAACAGGGGCCGGAAGCGCGCGATATCGTCCTGAAAAATCTCCAGGATGGAATCCCGCACCCATTCCCGCGCGAAGGACACCCGGGCGCGGTTCTCGCGGATAGCCCCTTCGCTGTTGCGGGTATCGATGGCCTGTTCGAAGAGGGCGATTCGCGTTTCCGCCCAAAGGCGTTTGCCGATCAGCAAGGGGGAATTAACCGCCGCGGCCAGCACCGGTCCGGTAATCATTTTGGAGAAGTTGTAGGCCTGGACAAAAGAAGCCGGATCGGTCTGAAAATGCACCTGAAAAGAGGTATTGCAAAACTCGAAGGTGGGGTATTCCTGGCGGGTTTGCAGCTCGTCTTTGCCGCGGATGTAGTATTCGAAGGGACCGCCGCGCAGGAGTTTAAGCATTTTAAAAAGGTGATGGTACCGTTCCCGCGGGGTCAGGTAATCCATAGACAAATCGGTCTGACCGATGGTGGGCAGAATACCGGTAATCACCACCTCGCCGTCCAGGGTTTTCATCACCTCGCGCACCCGGCTCAATTGGGTGTTCAGGCGCTCGCTGAGCAGGGTAAAACAATTGCCGGTGAGGTCCAGCGGAGGAATGTTGACTTCCAGATTAAAGCGGGCCAGTTCCGTGGTAAACTGGGGATCGTCCAGGGCCTGGAGCACTGTTTCTACCACCGGTGCGGGATGCCAGAACTGGTCCAGCAGGCAGAGCTCCTGCTCCACCCCCATTCGCCGCACCCCGGTTTCAAAACAATTGCGCTCCAGCATCTCTTCCAATGCGGCGAGATCTCTCAAAACGGCCCGAAGGAATTTGCGAGCCGCTCTGGGATCGGAAGCAGCAGTTACGTGCAAAGTCCCCATGTCGGTACCTGTGGCTGGAATCCTGTGTTGGCGGTTTGGAAAAGGCGCACCAAGCCTGATCCCAATATAAGGGATGAATGCAGTCGAGAAAAATTTTTCGAGGGGTAAAGAAAAAAAAGCCCTCCTGGCATCGAAGTTAAACTTCCGGGGCCAGAAGGGCGCAATGATTCCCTAAACCGCTTTCTTTATTCGCTCAGTTCAAAACCGCTTTCCAGATTCCCGACGGAAAGGACAAACTGCCCCGCTTCCACCACCGGCTGGTTGTGGCGGTCGTGGAAGAGAAAATCGGGCTGGGTGAGGGTGAAACTGACCGTCCGGCTTTCCCCCGGTTTCAGGAAAAGGCTTTCAAAACCTCGCAGTTGTTTGACCTGCGGAGAGACGCTGCGCACCACATCGCTGAGATAGAGATGGACAATCTCGCGGCCAGCCCGCTGGCCGGTGTTGGTAACCGTAACCCGCACCTCAACTTCCGGGTTGAGGGAGAGGTTTTTGCGTTGGACGGTCAGACCGGAATAAGCGAAGGTGGTATAACTCAGGCCGTGCCCGAAAGGCCACATCACCGACATTTTGTTAGGATCGTCTGTTTCCACCCATTTGGCGTCGTAATTGGTGAGGGCGTTGGGGTAAGCGGGATAGGTTACCGGCAGGCGCCCGCCCGGATTTGTTTCCCCGAAAAGCACTTCGACGATGGCTTTTCCGCCTTCGTTGCCGGGAAGATAGGCCATCAGAATGGCTTCGCTTTCCGCCACCACCGGGGTGATAATACGAGGACGTCCCTGCAGTAGCACCAGCACCACCGGGGTTCCGGTGGCCTGCACCGCCTTCACCAGGTCCAACTGGACGGCCGGCAGGGTCAGATCGTTGATATTGCCCGGGGTTTCGCAGTAGGGATATTCTCCCAGGGCAATAACCGCCACATCCTTGCCCTGGGCGGCTTCCGCGGCTGCAGCGATATCAATTGCCTGGTCGTAACTGGTCCCCGGCAGATAGGTAACCCGGCCGGGGCCGAGTTTATCCTGCATCGCTTCCAGCAGGGTCATTTTCTGCTCGGGGTATAACCCTTCCATATTGCCTTGCCAGGTATAGGACCATCCTCCGTTAAAAACCATCAGCAAATCGGCGGTAGGGCCGCATAACAAAATATCGCTGTCCTGGTCCAGCGGCAGGAGGTTCCCTTCGTTCTTCAGCAGGGTCATGGCCTGGCGGGCCGCTTCCAGGCTGGTCGCTGCGGATTCCGGGGTGCCGACCATCTTTTTCAGCTTTGGGTCCGGATAGGGTTTTTCAAAAAGATTGGCGCGGAACTTGACCCGAAGAATGCGGGCCACAGCTTCGTCGATGCGGGCGATGGGAACTTCACCCGCCTTCACCAGAGCCAGAAGCTCATCGTAAAAACCGATGTCGAAGGGCACCATACTCATATCGATGCCGGCCAAAACCGCCATTTTGACGGCTTCCCGGCGGGAGGCGGCGACTTTATCCCGGGTGTAGAGATTGTTGATGTCCGCCCAATCGCTGACCACCAGACCGTCGAAGCCCAGCTCCTCCCGCAAAATCCGGGTCAGTAAATAATGATCGCTGTGGGAGGGAATCCCGTTGATATCCCCGGAATTAACCATCACCGTACCAACCCCCGCCTCAACCGCTTTTTTGAACGGGGGCAGGAAAATGTCCCGCAGCATTCGTTCGGGAATCCAGGCCGGGGTGCGGTCCTTTCCGGAAAGCGGCACCGGATAACCCAGATAATGTTTCATGCAGGCTGCGCCGCGCAGGGGATCGCCATAATTGCCGTCCTCCCCCTGGGTTCCCAGCACGTAAGCTTCGCCGAGGACTCCCACCGTATAAGGATCTTCCCCGAAAGTTTCGAAGAGACGCGGCCAAACCGGATTGCGCCCCACCCCCAGCACCGGGTTAAAATTCCAGGGAATCCCGGAGGCGCGCATTTCCAGGGCGGTAATTTCGGCGCTTTTTTTCACCAGATCGCGGTTGAAGGTAGCAGCCATGGCCAGATTTTGGGGAAACAGAGTGGCTTCGGCGGTGTAATTGGCCCCGTGGATGGCGTCTATGCCATAGAGAACGGGGATTTTAAGGCGGGTTTCTTTGGTGGCGATATCCTGAATTTTGGTGATCAGCGTTTGCCATTCTTCCACGGAAAGGGCTTTGTCGTAGACGTTGAGCATGGAGCCGATATGGTAGTTGGTGAGGACATCGCGCAGCTTTTTTTCGTCCAGCAAAAAAGGCTGATCGATTGTGCCCTGCTGTTTGGCAACCGCCTGGATGGTCAATTGGGTCATCTGCCCAACCTTCTCTTCGACGGTCATTTTGGCCAGAAGCTGGTTAATTCTGGCTTCGATTTTTTCCCCGTCCGGTTGGCCACCGCCCGGCGCCAGGGTGCTGAACAACAGCATAAAGCTCAGCACCACCAGGCCCATCCCCCGGTTTTTACTGGAAATCATGATCTGGTCCTTTTTTTAGTTTTTTCCGCTCGCTCGGGTGTTGCAACCGCATTTGGCAGCAGCATCCCGATCCGGGACGAAACCTGGTTATCCCGCGGAATATTGGCATATCGGACCGCAATCTTCCCGGTCCCAAAGTTTCACTTTTGGTTTGGAGCAGCAAAGGGAGGCGAATATTTTCCCCACCAAAACCCCGGAATATAAATGATTCTATCAAATTGGCAAAAAATCGCGGCATTTTTTTGATAACCGGGGAAGCAACTCCCCGGTTATCACTCTCTCTACTCACCGGAATTACCCCGGTTAAAAAAAATCCTGCGGCCTGGCTTAGAAATCAAACCCCAGGGAAAACTTCTGAATGCTTTCCAGCATGCCGAAATCGGCATAAGCGTAATCCAGGTGCATCATCAGATTGCCCAGAAAGGGATAGTTCAGTCCCGCGCCAAGGGTAACCGAGGTTTCGGTATCCTTGAGGAACAGGGAGCTGTGTCCGGCCCGCAGGGCCACAAATTTGCCGAACTGATATTCGATCCCCAACTGAACGCTTTCATAATCGTTGTTGGGATGCTGAGCATCCAGTGCGAGCAAAATGGCATTGTTTTCGTTTTTCAACAGCTCGTAGGCCAGCCCGATCTTGAAGTTGAGGGGCAGCTGCCAGGAATCCCCTTCCAGTAAGGCAGGCAAACGTTCGTTGTTACCGGTGGAAGTGGGGTCCAGGTCGTAGAGAACCCGGTTGTTTTCCCCGCTCATGCGCATATTGCCGCCGAAATTGGTCATTGAAAAGCCCAGGGTAATCCCGTCGAAGGGGGTTTTGTAATGAACCCCCAGGTCGATGGCCACGGTGGTGGCGCTCATGTCCCAGATGGACTGGTGGATGATCTTGGGATTAAAACCGATGGCAAAACGGTCGGTCAGTCGCAGGGCGTAGGCCAGGCTAACGGCATAATCCCCGGCCCGGAAACGCTGTCCGGTTCCTTCCGGCTGGCTAACGGTGGTCACGTCCATTTCATCCATGGTCAGGGCGGTGAGGCCGATCCCCACCGTTCCCAGGGATCCCAGAGGAAAAACCCCGCCCACAAAATCGAAGCGGGTATCGGCGATCCATTCGGTGTGGTTAAACAGAACGCTGTTGCGTTCCATATTAGCGATCCCGGCCACGTTCCAGTAAAGGGCGCTGGGCCCGTCCGCCACGCCGGTATAGGCGCCTCCCATGGCCAGAGCACGAGAGCCGACCCCGATTTCCAGAAAGGCTGCTGCGGTGGTGCCGCGCTTGGACAGATCCTCGCGGAAGTTCTCGGCCTGGGCCAACACCGCACCGGCGGCAAAGATTCCCAGCAAGAGGATCAGGTTTATCAGGTTCTTCATTTTTAAAAGCCTCATGGTTTATTTGACGATGGCGAACTTGCCGATTCTGGTGCCGATTCCCGGAGCGTCCACGTGGAACACGTAAACCCCGTAAGCCACCTCAACCCCATCCTCGGTAATCAGATCCCAGGAATGGGTGCCGTCTTCGGTGTGATCAATGGTTTTGACCAGACGTCCGGAGATGGTAAAGATGCGAATGGTGCACTTCTCGGGCAGGTGGATGAAGTCGATCTTGCGGGTTCCCCGTCCGGCTCCGAAAACGGTTGCCGGTTCCCAGGAAGCCCCCATGATGTAGGGATTGGGCACCACTTTGATCTCCGCCATTTCATCCTTGGCCCGCTCGTTGTCGGTTCTGGGAGAGACGGTGGAAAAGGTAATGCGGTCGCCTTCGAAGAAAGGCTTGTCGCTTTTCACCACAAATTCGTCGCCGCCCTGGGGAAATACCGGCGTTTCGTTGGGATTGAGCGGCTCGAAAATGTTCAGGTCGTAAGTGAAGCGGGCCCGGGTTCCGACAAACTCGATAAAAGTGATAATGTCCCCGATCGACCAATCCCCCGAGGCATCATTGTCGTAGAGGAAGAACTCGCTGGGACGGTTTTCGGTCTGATTGATCACCTTAAAATTAACCGGAATATTGTTGGAAAAGGATGAATCCACAATAGTGTCATAGAACTCCACCCGGTAATCGGCCGGCCAGGGAACATACAGCTGCGGGCTAACCGAGTGCGGGGTTACCTGGATGTTCAGGTTGCTGTTGCCGATCAGCCAGCCGGAAAGATCCTGGCGGGGCTGGATGAGGGTATCGTTTTCCAGGGTGAAAATCAGGCCTTTCACCGGCTGGCTGGGATTTTCCGCTCCGATGCGGGTGGCGTCCAGCCCGAAAACGGTATCACTCTCGGCCCCACTGCGGTAAACCACGTCGTAGCTGGTGGTCACGTAATTGGGGACATCCCCGCTGCTGTGAAAGATCACCTCGAAGTCGCGGTTGGTTTCCAGCTCCACGGGATCCAGAATATCCACCCCGATTTCCCCGGTGCCCAAACCTTCTACCAGGCTCAGATCGCCTTCGATGGTCGGCGGCACATAGCCGGCCGGCGGGGCGTTGGGCACCACCACGGCGGCGTTGATATCCACAAAGGACACGTCGCCGCTGGCCAGATCCAGGCGAATGGTGGGCTTTTTGAAGGCCGGAGCCAATCCTTCATCCTGTCCGTAATCGGGGTCGCCGCGGTCGTAGGAAACCACCGCGTAATAATAGGTGACCCCATTGGTGACCTCATTGTCGACGTAGGAATGGCGCAATCCGGAATCGTCCCCCAGGTAAAAGAGGGCGTCGTCGATGTAAACCGGCGAGTTGCCGCGGATGCCGTTGTCCAGGTCGTAACGAGCCAGGGACTCCCACAATTTGGGTTCTCCCCGGGAATCGGTGATGGTTTTGATATCGTTGAAGTTTTCGTCGCTGCTGCGCCAAACCATGTAACCCTCAAAGTCCTTGCTGGGATTGCCCAGGGAGTCCAGGATAAAGGGGTCGCGCGATTCTTCGGCGATGTTGTCCCAGGCCAGGGAAACCTTGCCGTCCCCGGGAACCGTGGTCACTTCCGGCGGCAGGGGCGGGCGGGCAAAGTTGTAGTTGGCGTTGTAGATATTCTGAACGGTCACCTTGTTGCGGATCAGGTCTTCCAGGTCGCTGCCATAAAGCAGGGCCATGGAAAAACGTTCCCGCACGTTTTGGCGCAGTTCGAAGGGCCCGGAAGCAAAAAGCATGTGGATGTTGGCGCTCTGCAGGCTGGTGTCGAAGCTCATGAAATTGCTCATGCGCCGCCACAGGCCTTCGTCGTGACGCGGCCAGCCGTCTCCCCCACCCCCGTCTACCAGGCGATAGATGGACATGCTGGTGAGGCCGATCTGGTCGGATTCGTCGATGTCGGTGCGGTCGAAATCCGGCTCGCCGGGAGTGGGCAGTCCGTCCGCCTCACCTTCGTCGGGGCCGTTGTACTGGCGGTCGAAAGGACCGACGCCGTCTTCACCGAGGTCGTCGTTAAGCGGCTCGCCGATATTCCATTCCCCGTTGCCGTCCAGGTCCGTGTAGGCCTGCCAGTCGCCGTCATTGTCGATGCCGTCGTCGCGGCGTTCGTCTACCATGCCGTCCTGATCGTCATCGAAATTGTTGAAGGGATTGCCCGGGCTCTCCAGGTAGGCATAACCGAGGTAACCGGTGGGGCTCCAGCTCCCGAAGTCGCCCGCCCCGATGCCGTTATTGTCGAAGGCATAGGCGAGGTCCAGCAGAACGTCGAAGGAGGCGTTGTCGTCCCCGGAGTCGTTGGTGCCCCCTACCCCGACGTCGGTCAGAAAACCGAAGACCGTTTTGGTGTAGGTGGTGTCCGAGATATTAACGATGTCGTAGAGCCAGAAGATGTTGTCTTCGGCCTGAACCTGGGACCACTGCATGCCGCGCACTTCGACGCGCAGCCCCAGTCCGCCGCGGTCGGTATGGGTGGCGATAGGATGGTAATTGTAAGGCTGGCGGAACCACTCCTTGTCGGCGGCATCGTCCATCACGAAGAAAGTTTCCACGTCGGCGTTTTTCACCCCGCGGCCAAAATAGCCGTGCCAGTAGGTGAAGTTGTCGACATCGCCGTCACGGTCGTCGTCCACCCCTTCTTCGCCGTTCACTTCCGCCTGGTTGATCCACAGATTGGCGGGTTGTTCCAGGAAGGTAAAAAGGGCGTCCGGCCAGATGTTCGGCCAGCTGCGGGCGTCGTTGCTGATAGCCGGGATAGTGGAATTGTCGCGCACGTAGCCGGGAACCGGCTCCCAACCCCACGGATCTCCGGTGATGGGATCGATGTCCACATGCTCGCGGTAAGCCGCTTCGATGGGGGTTACCACCGTGTCCAGCCCGTTGATGTTTACCGCTACTTCGGCGCCCACCAGCACTGCCACCCCGTCCAGATAAGAGTGGCCGCTGCCCTTGGGCCATTCACCGGAGGGTTGATCGGGCCATTTGCCGATTTCCCCCTGGTTGAAGTACATGGTGCGCACCTGGTTGCCGTCCATAATCCCGCGTTTGCGGTAGAGGTTATTTCCCAGGGGTTCGTTGCGATATGCTTCTATCACCGCGGCGGGTTCCTGGCCCGGCAGATCCGGACTGAGCCCGGCCGCCAGGAGGATCATTAAGGTCAATATGGTTTGTCTCATGTTCATTTCTTTCCTCCGATGCCCGCGTTAAAAGCCTAAGGTAAGCCCGAAGCGCACCTGACGCGGGGCATTGTAAAGCTGAGGATTATTGATGTATTCGCCAATGGAATGCAGGGCGATAATGGTGCCCGCATCCCGGGTATTGAGATCGTAGGTAGCCCGTCCGGAAGACCCGTAAACCCCCAGCTCGTTGCGGTTGTCCAGCAGGTTTTCCACCCATACGAAGGCGGTTGCCTGGGCCCCGAGGAGCTTCAGGGTTTTTTCGGCCTTCATATCCAGGGTAAAGCGGTTGGGCTTAATCCGGTTGTTGCGGAAGTTGACGTTAACCCCGGTCCATTTGATCTCCGCGGTGTAGGGGGTTCCGGTGCCCAAACGCCCGATCAGGCTGGCGTTCCAGTTGCCCGGCTTGCCGATGGTCAGGCTGCTGTTCAGGGTGGAACGCTGGTCCCAGTCCAGGGGAATCAGCTGTTTTTCCGGTTCGGTTGGGGGATCTCCCTGGCTATCGAAAAAGGCGGAACGGGGATCGGAGGCGTTGCCCTCGGCTATTTGATAGGTATAGTCGATGCGGCCGCCCCAGAAATCGGTATGGCGTTTTTCGAAGGAGAGGACCACCCCGCGGGTATTGCCGTAATCCAGATTGATAAAGCGGGCGTAGCGGTTGGCGTCATAGGTCCCGATGATCTGGGTGCCCACCAGGTTGCGGATATCGCGGTAGTAAGCGGTGAAGTCCAGGGCGATATCGTCGGTCAGGCCCTGCTGGAGTCCCAGTTCGTAGGTAACGGTGCGCTGGGCATCCAGCTCGGGATTGCCGATCACCGTGTTCAGCCCTTCCTGGTCGATCGGGTAGCGGACCGTTCCGTCCGGATGGTCGGCCGACATCTGGTAGAGCTGCTCAAAATTGGGAATCTGGAAAAAGTGCCCGTAAGAGACGTGGATAACCCCGGTGCTGGAAATGGGGAAAGCGACACCCAGACGGGGACTGAGCTGAAAATTGGTCTCGGCCTGCTTGTTGCCGAAAGGAAACAGTTCGTTGTAATTCGGGTTCAGCAGATCCGAAAGGGTCTGGGCGTTGGGATCGAAATAATCGAAGCGCAGTCCCAGGTTGATGATGAAGTCGTCCAGTTCGATTTTATCCTGAACGTAGGCGGCAAATTCGCGCGGCTCACGGACGTAGGCTTCCCATCCGTTGGTGAGCGGTTCGGGATAAACAAAATCCTGGTCGTCCAGCCCGGCCGATCCGGTGGGGGGACGGAAGGAGGTGGCGAACTGATCCACCTGGTGCTGCTTGAACTGTGCCCCGAAGCCCAGCTTGTGGGTTTTGTTAATCTGGCTGGTTAAGTCCAGTTTGGCCAGATAAAAAACGGCGGTGCGGTCGTAGTGGTAATTGTGATTGCCACCGCTGCGGAAGGTATAGCCGGAAGAGGGCAATCCCTGATCCGAAGGCACGTAACGGGGATCGAACAGATCCTCGTACAGATACCCCTGATATTGGGTTTCGTTGCGGGACAACCCCAGAGTATAATAGGTCGTTTTGCTCAGCACGTGATTGATGTTCAGGCTGTGGGTTACATTGGTGCGATAATCGGTAACCGTTCCGTCCGGGGTTAGGCGGTAGCCATGGTCGTAGTTGCGGGTGCTGTTGTCCCCCCAGTTGAGGCTGTAATTGAGCTTCAGAGACGGCAGCACCATGTAGGTGACCTTGCCAAAGAAAGACTGGTATTTGCGGTTGTTCATGGGCACCAGGGCCGAATCCCCGCTGGGAAAGAAGGGATCGCTGTCGGTGTTCTGGTAAACCCGCCGGCCGAAGAGGTAACCGTCGTCCTTCTGATAGCGGCCGGAGATAAAAAAGCGAATCTTGTCCAGCCCGGCCAGCGGACCGCTCAGGGATGCCTGGGTGCTGTAGGCGCCGATCCCGGAAACCTCGTCCAATCCCCAGAAAATATCGGTATTGTTGGAGTAGTAGTTGCTGGCATAGGAAGAGACGTTGGCTTGATATTGGGTCCCCCCTTCCTGGGTCACGATGTTGACGATCCCGGACATGGCCTGGCCGTATTCGGCGTTGAAGGTACCGGAAATAACTTCCAGTTGCTGGATGGCGTTATTTTCGATATTCACGCTCATGGCATTATTAAAGCCGTCATTAACCGGTAGACCGTCGATCATGTAGGAAACTTCACCCAGGCGTCCGCCGCGGAAGTGGCCGTCTACCACCCCGGCCTGCAGCTCGATCACTTCGTTGAAATTGTCCACCGGAAGGGCCTGGATTTCCTGAGAGCTGATCTGGGTGGATGAGGCGGTCAGGTCCTTCTGGACGATGGGTCGGTCGGCTACCACGGTAACCGTTTCGCCTTCGATGGTTTCCACATGCATTTGCAGATTCAGCCGGGCGGTCAGGTCCACCTGCACTTTCACCCCTTCCACTCTCAGCTCTTTGTAGCCGATAAACTGGGCGATCAGGGTGTATTCTCCCGGGGGCACATTCAGGATAAAATAGTAGCCGTCTATATCGCTGGCTGCGCCGAGGGCCATGCCGTCGATATAAACGTTAACTGCCGGCAAAGGCTCGCCGGTCGACTGATCGGTTATCACACCGGCAATTTTTCCGGTCGTTCCTGCCAGGGCAATTCCTCCCCAAACACACCACAACAAGAGCACCAGGAGGCGATAACGCAGTCCGGACTGATGTAAACGTTCTACGGGTTTCATGGAAAATTCTCTGTTTAAAATGAAAAAATGGGGGGACTGCCCGGTCAGACAGTCCCCCTTAGCAGCCACTTACTTCAGGAGGATCATTTTACGAACCTGGCTGAAAGACCCGGCCTGCAGTTGATAGAAGTAAATACCGGAAGCCAGGCTGGAACCGTCCAGCTTAACGGTATAACGTCCTGCAGACTGATTTTCGTCCACCAGCTCGGCGACTTTTTGTCCCAGGCTGTTGAAAACGCTCAGCTTAACAGAGCTTTGCTTGGCCAGGTTATAGACAATGGTCGTGGTCGGGTTGAACGGGTTGGGATAGTTTTGCTCGAGCACAAAACGATCGGCAACAATCGGATCTACATCTTCGATTGCCAGGATATTTTCACGGTTTCCAATCCAGTTATACAACCAGTAGGAAGGAGATTGATAGCCGGAGTCGTCGTTGTAGGGCGACCAGGCCATGATGCCTTCGCGGGTTCCGTTGCCGGCATCGGCATCGTTAAGGGCGAAGTCGAAGGGAATGCGAACGCCTTCGCTGGGCGAGAAGGGCGTGTCGTTGCCGATAGTAGCCAGATCGGCTAGCGCTACGCGGCCTTCGATAACATAACCGGTCGGGAAAGTTTCGGCCCAGAAGTAGTCGCCGGAAGAAGCGGAAACGGCGGTAGCGGCGCCGATGTTATCGATGATAGCTTTGCTGGGCAGGAAGCGGAACTGATAATCCGGCTCTCCGCCGCGCTGCAATCCGCCGGAGTGCGGCATCCCGTGGAAATCATACAGTCCGATGAACAGGTCGGGAGAGTCTTTTTCCCAGGTATTGCCGGCGGTGGTATCCACGACGTCGTCTTCGATATCGAGGAAGAAATACAGGTAATCGCTGTCGATGGCCAGATAAGCATCCATGGACAGGTCGGCGTCGTTGTCAACGGTGGTGTTGGTGGCTACGCGGGCGCCTGCGGAGAGGGCCACCCGGAAAGCGGTGCGGCTTCCCCAATCACCGGCATTTCCGTCGGCGACGAAGTTGGTCGGCGCAACCAGAGAAACGGTGGTTACCCCGCGGGAGGTATTGCTAACCGGGGTAGCGCTAACCACCGGATTGGACTCGTTGCCAGCCGCATCGGTTGCGGTTACGGCGTAGTAGTAGTTGGTGGTCGAATCGGCCACGGGGGAAAGCAGCAGGTGAGGATATTGTCCCGAACCTTCGGACAGATTAAAGCCGCGGTCTACCACTTCTACCCCGCGATATTTGGTGCCTTCCAGAGTGGCCACGATCGGATTGCGGCTGTAGTAGATGGTGTAGGTTTCGCCGGTTTCGTTGGGGCTGTCTACCCAGGTAACCACGTTGTTCTGATTGTCGGGAACCACGAACAGGGAGGTCGGCGCCGAGGGCGGGATAACGTCGATATCGGGATTTCCGGTCCACATATCGTCAAAAAGAATGGTGGATCCGTTGCCGGTACCTTCCGCCAGCATGATCATGAATTTAACCTGAGTGGTGTCGAAATCGCTGCCGGCCTGGTAAGTATCGATGTCGCGCAGCGGAATCGCCATGTCCATCCAGGTATCGTTGTAACCGGAACCGGGTTCGGGGATTTCTTCTTTGATTTTGGTGCCGAAAGCATCTTCAAATTCCACCCGCAGAGTGCCAACGCCGGAGGGGGCTTTGATTTTGAATTTGAGGCTGTCGGTCATCCAGCGCAGGCTGAGATTTTTGACCGGCATTTCGAAGCCGAATCCCGGATATGCAGCGCCGCCATTCTGGCTCCATTGCAGGGCGTTGGTGCCCGGGGTAAATCCGGCGCCTTCGGCAACCGACAGAGCGGCGTCAAAGCTGAAGGGAACCAGGTCGGACGGGATCACCCGGCCGTTAAAGAAAACCACCGGCAAGGCGCGGGCGCCCTGGAATTGCCAGTCGTCGAAGATGATGGAACCGGTGTGAACGCTGAAATCCTGAGGAGCGTCGATGGAAATTTCAAAGCCAAAACCTTTGATTTTGTCCAGATCGAGGTGGTCGTTTCCGCTAACGCCGGACCAGCCGGTACGCCAGAAACCGGGGGTTCCGCTCTGGGCATCCGGGCCGATGTCTTCCAGGGGAAGAACGATTTCGGTCCATCCCTGAGGGTCGTCCAGGATGTATTCGAAGGAATACCACAATTCCAGATTGCCACCGTCATAAGTATCAACCGGAACGTCACTAACGTCGAAGAGCTGAATCCGGAAATGGATGCGTCCGGGGTCGGTGGATGGGGCATCGTTGTAATACCAGATGCTCAGATTTTCGTAGGGCGACAGGTCGAATACGCCCTGGGAATCGGCATGCCAGTATTCCCACTTGGCAAATCCGCCCCAGCTTTCGGCGCGTTCTACCCGCCAATCGGCGCGCATGGCACCGCTGCCTTCGTGAACGGTTCCCGTTTCGCTGATCAGGGTGACCGAGCTGGTATCGGAAACGCTGCCGAAATTAATGTGAAAATCAGTCGAATCCGGCAGCGTATCAAAGGACGCGAACTGAATTTGTGCATTGGCGGTCAGTCCGATTAAGAACAGGCCAATCACTGCGATTTGTAGAAAACTACGGACCATTTAGACCTCCTGAATGGATGATGAGTTAATTAAACTTTGGGTGCATCCCTGCCAGTGCTCTTCCTTTCCCGAACGTTTCACCTTTCCTCCTTTCTAAAGCGGACGAACGAAAGACATCGGGCTGTCTTTCTGATTTCAGGTAACTGTTTTTATTGAGTTAATTAAATTTTTCTCGAAAGACCATGCGCACCGGATCCGCTTCCAAAACCTCATCCGGGTCGCTAATACGTCCCTCCAGGGCCAGGGTGTCGATCTCCACCGGAAACAACACTGCCAGGCTGTCCGCCCGGGAGAGCCGGTAGCGGCGGAATTTGACATCCATCAGGGCATTACCCAGCATTTCCCGGTTCATGCGCTCGCCGAACTGCTGCACCAGGGAGGCACCGGCCGGGCTTTGGGCAAAGCTGTCCAGCTCTCCGGGACGGTAGCTCACCTTTTCGCGCAGCAGCTTCAGATAGGCGCGGGACAGCAATTCGTCGCGCTGATCGGCCCAGGCCTGCCGCACCTCGGGGTGATTTTCATAATTGTTTTCGGTGGCCAGATCGACCAGGTAGCGATTGCGCACCATGCGCGCCACGGCGATCTTCAACTCCGGCGCCATGCGCACCCGGGGGCGCAAATCCCCGGGCATAATTTCCAGGTAGCGGATAAATTCCGCCACGCTGATGCTTTCCCCGTCGAAGCTCACCAACGGTTGATTGGCCAGGTCGCGGATCTCTTCGTCCAGTTGGCGGATCTCCCCGCCGGTCAGGTTAACCGGGATGGCGTTTTCCCCCTCCTTCACCTGGACAATCTGGTTAAACAATTGGGCCAGAGGGGTGAAGGTGTCCGGATTGAGGCGCACTTTTTTATCCTTCATCAGGCCGGCGATAAAAGCTTCGGAAAGTTGATGGGCACGGCGTTCGAAGATCACTTTGCGCAGACTGGCCTTGCGCTGCTGGTAATCGGCTTCGAAGGTCACCAGGTCGCGATCTCCCCCGATCAGTTTGAGCACCCAGAATTCCCCTTCAAGCTGGACCGGGCCGCCCACCTCATTCATCTTCAGGTTAAAAGCAACCGTTTCCAGGGCTTCGTCCATGTCTCCGAAAGAGAAAAGCGGGGTCAGTCCCTTCTGGTCGGCGGGATGGATCAGGGTTAGGGAATCGATAGTGCTTTTGGAGAGAAAATCGCGGTAGCGCAGGGCGCGTGCGGCATCCGGAGAGGCGGCATAGGCCAGTTTGAGTCGCATATTGGCCCGCCGGTAGGCTTCGCGCAGCTCATCATCGGAAATTTCCACCTGTTCTTCGACGCGATCGCGGTACAGCGCTTTGATCATTTCTTTTTCCAGAATGAAGGTCAGGCGGGCTTCCATTCCCGGGGTTTTGTCCAAACCGGCGGAGATGGCCGCCTGGGCAAAAAGTTTCTGCTCGATCAGATATCCCAGCTGGTTGGCGTAAGCTTCGCGGCGGGTCAGCCCTTTTCCCCAGCGGGGTTCCAGGAAAAAGCTCTGTTGAACCGCATCCCAGGAAATATCCTGCTCGCCAACCCGGGCTACCGGTGTCTGCACCGCCGGATCCGATGAGCCGCTCTTCTGGCAGGCTACTATCGCCAGCAGCACCACACCCGTCAGGGCAAAAATCAGAAAACGGCCAAAGCAGTGTTTTTGAAAGAGACCCAAAGCAATTACCCCATCTAACGTCGGTTTACAGAAACTGCGCCCACAGCCCGGCGACCAGAATCAACAATGCGGCGGAAAGCATCAGGGCCCCGCGATTGCGGTTAACCACCACCCCCAGATTGGTGGTCATATCGGTTCGCCACCGCCCGGGAACCCTGCCCTCTTTTTCTCCCGGCAGCAGACTGGCCAGGACCAGGATGACCATCGAAAAGGCAAAAAGAAATACTGCAAAATGCAGAAAATTGGCGTTCATTACCGGATCCAGCCAGGAGAGAAGGGTACCCGTCAAAGTCCGGAAAAAGTCCCATCCCATGCGCAGCAACCCCACCAGCCCACCGGCGATCAGGGTGATCCGCGCGGCCCGGCCATTCACCATCGGGAAAAAAAGCCCCGCCAGAAAAACCGCTACTACCGGGGGACTGATGTAGGCCTGGGTACCCTGCAGTTGCAAATACAAATCGGAACTCATGCTGCGGGTCAGGGGAATCCATAGAATGCCGATCAACACCAGCACCATGGCGGCCAGACGTCCCACCAGCACCAGCTTGCGTTCCGTAGCACCGGGATTAAAGGTGCGATAAAGGTCCATGGCAAACAGGGTGGCGGCGCTGTGGAAACTGGAAGCCAGAGAGGACATCAGGGCTGCCAGAACCGCGGTAACCGCCAGGCCGCGGATTCCCGCCGGCAAAAACTCGCTGGCCAGAAAGCGCGGCAGGGCATCCAGACCGTTGAGGTCCGGAAACAGCACCGCGGCAACCAGGCCGGGAAGCACCAGAATAAACATGGGGAGAATTTTGAGGAAGCCGGTAAAAACCGCACCGTAGCGAGCGGCCCGTTCATCCCGGGCGGCAAAAATGCGCTGCAAAATGTACTGATCCGTGCACCAATACCAGATTCCCAGAATGGGAGCGCCGAAGACGATCCCCGTCCAGGGGAAATCCGGATCGCTGATTGGTTTGATCAGATGGAAATAGGATTCGGGCAACTGGGCGCGCAGGCCGGACCAACCCCCGACCTCCAAAAGGCCGAAAGCGGTAATCAGAAAAGCCCCGGTAATCAGGAAAAAGGCCTGCACCACCGAGGTATAAACCACCGCCGGCATACCGCCGACAATAGTATACAGACCGGTTATGACCATCAGAATAATGGCCGAAGTGTAGACATCCCAACCGAACAGACTTTCCATCAACACCCCGCCGGCAAAAAGGGCGATAGAAATTTTGGTAACGATATAAACGGCGATGGAGATGACCGCCAGGTAGTTTCGAACCGAGGTACCGAAGCGTTTGCCGAGAAATTCCGGCAGCGTGTAAACCCGGGCGCCCAGCAATACCGGCGCCAGAAACCAGCCCAGCCACATCAGAAAAAATATGGCCATCCATTCGATGTTGCCGACCACCAGGCCACGCTTGGCGCCATAATCGGCCAGACCTAAAAAATGTTCACTGGAAATATTGGTGGCAAAGAGGGAGGCCCCGATGGTAAACCAGCCCAGGCGTCGCCCGGCCAGAAAATACCCGTCCACGCTTTCTACCGAGAAAGAGCGCCGTCCGGCGGCTATCAACCCGACGGCAAGCACCACCGCCAGATAAGCCAAAAGCACCAGGGTGTCTAGTAAACCAAAGCTGCCCACTTTATGCCCACTAAATAATGTAAATGTTAAGGTTCAGTGTAGAGATATTACACAGACTGTGCCAGCTTTTTTGAGGGAAACGAGAGTGTTGATTTTATTGACTTTACGGTTACGAGGAGTTCGCCGGGCGCCGGACATTTATCAAAAGCAGAAGGCAGGCGTTATTAAAATGATAACAGGGGGAAATCGATGAAGCGGTTGGGCAGAGCTTCGGCAAGAGAATACCTTACTGCAGCGATTCCAGGAAAATGCGCGCCGGGCGGAAATCGGGGTTTTCGGACAGCAATTGTTTGAGGAGGGCCACCGCCTCATCGCTGCGGCCCAGGTCCACCAGATAGCCGGCCTGATAAAAGCGGGCATTGGCTTTTTGCAGAGGGGTCAGGGAGGGATGTGCGGCGGCAAACTGCATTTCCGCGAGGGCCTTTTCCTTGTCCCCCCTGCCGGCGTAACTGAGGCCCAGGTGATAATGGAGCAGCCCGCTGCGGCCGTCCAGTTGCAGGGCTTCCCGATAGGCCGCCACCGCAGCATCCCACTGCTGCTGATCCTTGTAAAGATTGGCGAGCTGGATCCAGGGATCGCTCAGGTACGGCAGCACCAGGGTTATGGCCTGGAGTTGCCGGGCCGCCGAACGCCAGTCCCCCGCTTCCCGATAGGCGTCGGCCTGTTCCAGCTGGACCTTAACCCAGTCGTGATGCCCGAAAAGGTAATCGTAGGCGCGCCGGGCCACTGTGGGATCGCCATGGGGACGATATTGCCCGTAATCCACCGTTCGCTCCGGAAAAGGCCAGCGGCGCAACAGCTTAAACACCCGCAACAGTCCGATATCCCAGTCCAGATCCCCAATAAAATAAGGGCCCCGGGAAACCGTTTCCCGGGACACGCCGGGTAACCCGGCCGCCACAATACTTTCCCCGAAGGCCCGGCCCATCAGGTAATAACCGAGGGGATTGGGATGCAGGTGGTCGCAGAAGAGGGTTTTTCCGGGGATCCCGCCGGGAGAGCGGCCGGCAAAAAGGGCCGGCAAATCGATAACCGGATTTCCGAACACCCCACCCAGAGAATCGATAATGGCATTGATCGCCCCGCTGGCCCGAAAGCGCACCCGATCCCGATCCCGGGCCCCCTGATACCAGCGTTTGGCAGAGGCGCTATCCCCCTGCTGCCAGGCCAGTTGCCCCAAACGGAACCAAAGGTCCGGCATTTCCGGCTCCAGTTGCAGGGCCTTGCGGTAAACGGCTTCACTTTCCGCCCATTGACCGGCCTGAAATAATTTGCCCCCTTCCGTCAGGAAACTTTTGACCTGCTCCAATTCCGGAGATGCCGCCAGGGCATAATCGCTGCCGAAGGGCGGGAACTGGCTCAGATTGGAAACCGTCTGCCCCATCATCACCGGGATGTTATGCGCCGCGAAGGATTCTAATACGGAGCTGAGGTTTTCGGCAAAATCGCCCAGGGTGGTGCGATACACCTCTCCGCCGTAGACGATATCGCGATTACCGCCGGCCTGCTCCATCAGGGTTTGCTGGGGATCTCCACCCGCCGGATTTTCCCGCAACCCCAGGAGGATGCCGCGGATCAGCTGGTACAGGTGAAATTTCTGCAGGCTCAGGGAAAAGCGCACCAGGCTTCCGCTGCTGCCGCCGGCCAGGGCGGAAGCGCTGCCCAGGGGACCGTAAAACTCATTGTGCCCGGCGTACAGGACGATCAGGTCCGGCTCCTTCTCCACAACCTCCGGCACGAAATCCAGCACCGCAAAGCTGTTGAGGGAGGAAATTCCCAGGTTTATCACCTCAAAGCGGCGCTCCGGATAGCGGTCTTTCAGGAATTGTTTCATCTGCTGGGGAAAAGGCACCTGGCCGTCGAAGGGAAATCCGGCAGTGGTAGAGCCGCCCATACAAAAGATGCGGAAGGTTTCCGGACTTTTACGCAGGGCAAAGGTTTCCGGATACGGGGTGGGCAAATCGGGACGGCGCGGATCCAGATAACGGGCCGCCACCCGGGTATTGATCTGCCAGACCGGGGCATTGTTCTGAGTGGCCTTCCGGAAAAGGGGCTCGGGCGCATACCAACCGCCCGCCCGCAGCAAAAGCTCCACCAGGCCCAGCAGGAGAAAGGGACTGAAAATCAGCAACATGCGGATGCCCCATTCCCGCCCCCCTTTTCCGGAAAGGGGCGCCATCAGCGAACCAGCACTGCTTTGCGGATACCGGCTCTGCGGCCGTCCAGCAGGACCTCGACAAAATAAATACCGGAGCCCAGGCCGTCCCCCGAGATGCGCCGCTGATGGGTGCCGGCCGGCAAAAATTCCGCCTCATGGGAAAACACCACCTTGCCCAGAATATCGAAGAGGCGGATCTCCACCGTGCCGCTTCCGGGCAGTTGAAAACGCACCTGGGTTTGCGGATTAAAGGGATTGGGGAACACCGACATCGCGAAGGATTGCGGCACTTGCGGGAGTTCCGTAACGGCAGTGGGTTCCCTGAAAAGCTGTACCCCGGCCAGAGTGGGTTCCCCGCTCAGCGCTTCAAGATAGATGTCCAGAATCCCGTCCGCTACCGCCACACCGGGAATTTCCAGATAGAGGGCGCGGTATTGGTCTCCGGTGCGCTGGAAAATATCCAGCGCGTTTTCCCGCAGTGCACCTTCGGCGTGAATATTGAAGACCCTTTCCCCGGCGGCGCTGTGCTGGGTTTCGGCGAACATCAGGCGAACCCGGTAAGATCCGTTTGCCACCCGGGTCTGGTAGAAAGTAATGCCGCGGCGTTCCCGGCGGAAAATATCGTCCTCATCGGTATTGTCAAAATCCCGGGTGGTGCTGTTGGTAACGGCGCTGCCGCCGGTGGCACCGTATTCGAGGCGGGCGGTATAAATTTGATCCGCCAGATACTCGCCGTCCGCATCCCCACCCACATTGACGCGCAGCGGGAAGACCAGGGGAACCGAGGTGGTGGTGATCTTCAAACCGGAGTTGTTGCCGGCCGGATCCAGAATGTTGTTGGTGATAACGTTATAGGCCAGGGTGCTGTCCATTCCGCTCACCGAGAGGCGAACGGTGCGCTGGTCGGCCTGCAAATCCGCGGCCGGGACGGTCAGGGACGGTACAATAAAATTGGCGGTATTTTCGGCGGCGGTTGGGTCCAGCACTTCCGAGAAGAAGATGAGAATATGATCGCGGAAGGCCCGGGCCCAAACGGGATACGGTTTGCTGAGATCCTCGTCGACAATAGGGCCGCCGTTATATCCGATTTGGTTTTCGGGGGTCAGACAGAGGATGGCATACCCGTTTTGCACCACGGCATTTTGCACGATAAAATCGCTGTTGTTGCCGTTCCAGGTGTGGGTGCCCCTGCCCCACCGGCCCGAATCGAAGCTGTCGAAGTGGTCTTCCCACTGCAGGGTAAAATTGTCGCCCTGGCCGGGGGTGTAGGCGTAGTATTTCACCCAATCGTAATAGGCGTAAACCGGGAGAACGGCGGGATCCAGGGTTCCCACCCAATCGGTGTAAATGGGGGGCCAGATGTTGAACATCAGCTTTTGGGAATGCACCAGTTGCTGAACGTGCGAAGCGGTTTCCCGGTATATTTCGAAGCCGTCCACAAACCAGGCCACGTAGTCCGGGGTCCACTCGAAGGCCATTTCGTGGAAATCCAGGTGGGGATTAAATTGCACCGGCTGGCGCAGGGAATGGCTCACCTCACCCTGGGTGATAATGTTGAACTGGGTTTCGTCGAGATAGCGGCCCAGGGTTTCGATGTCGATTTCGTTCCACTCCGCCGGCACATTCTGGTCGTGATAGGTAAAAAAGGAGGCCAGCAATCCCGCTCCCGCTGCCGATCGCATGCGGGTTTCGAAACGACCGTAGAGGAAACTGGCGTGGGTGCGGAACTCCGCTCCCTTGTAGGGTTTGGCAAGGGTGCTTTGGCTTGCCAAAGTGATGAGGAGCAGCAGAGAAAGGGCGGTGAGTTTTTTCATGATAGTCCAATCGTTATGTTGCCCGTTGGCCGGGTCACGGGGTCAGCGGAATAAGGGCGTTCAGCAACTGGGTTCGCCACACCCGGGCATCGTTGTCGTAAGCGCCGAATCCCGAGCAAAATTCCCAGTAGGACCAGCTCATGTTCATCCCCTCGGCGCTGCGGGCCACAAAGGTGGTCCAGGTGGCCCGGCTGTTCATATCCGCCCGGCTGTAAGCCCCGAACTCCCCGAGATTCAGGGGCCGGTTGTTGGCGGTTCCCCAGTTCCGCGCCGCGCCCAGATCCGCCTGCACGGCACTGCGCTGATCGGGGGTTCCCAGCCAGGTGGTGCCCAGCCAGGCATTGCTGCCGTCCACCCATTCGGCGCCCTGATGGGTAAATTGAAAGGGGCTGTAGTAGTGGACGGTCACAATCATATTATCGTCGGCGGGAAGCTGAAAATTGCCTAAGGCCCCGATGCTGTTGTATTGATCCGGCCCGGCCATCAGGGTGCGGCCCGGATTGCTCTGGCGGATCAGGGTGATGGCGTCGGCCAGGAGCAGATTCCAACCGTCCCCGCGCAGATTGTCGTGCGGCTCGTTGAGGACCTCGAAAATCAGCTTGCCGTCCCGCTGGGAAAAATATTCCGCCACCTGACCCCACAGGCTCAGAAACCGCTCCCGCTGCGCACCCGGATCGGCGAAAATCTCGTCGTAATGGTGAAAGTTGATAATCACCAGCAGGTTGTTGGCAAAAGCCTGATCGATGGCCCAGTTAACCCGGCTCAGGAAGGCGGGATCGATGGTGTAGGGAGCGCTTTCCGGGGCATGGGCGGACCAGCGGATGGGAATTCGCACCGAATTAAATCCGGCCGCCGCGATCTCTTCAAAAAAATAGCGTTCCAGGGTTACCCCCCATTCCCCTTCACTGGGTCCTTCCAGGGCATTTCCCAGGTTAATGCCGCGCCCCAGCAGGGTGTTTTGCTGAAAGGGATCCAACTCCCCGGCGGCCGGTGGAATTTCGGTGCTGCCGGGGTCTTCCGGCCCGGTTCCGTCCTTGGAACAGGCCAGGGCCAGGGTCAGGAGCAACAGGATTGTATATCGTTTCGGATTCATTTTTTCCTCATGGGTTTGCGA
>JAGRBF010000164.1:27029-30693 GCA_020434205.1 Calditrichota bacterium
TTGCCGTCGTTGTCGTAAAAGCCCAATTCGGCGGGGGTCAGCACAAAGGAAACCGTCCGGACCTCGCCCGGCTGGTAATAGGATTTGTCGAAACCTTTGAGTTCTTTTACGGGGCGGGCAACGCTGGCCACCCGATCCCGGATGTAAAGTTGCACGACCTCTTCGCCACCCACCTCGCCGGTGTTTTTCACCTTAACCCGCACCCGGACCGCCTTGGGATTGGCGGCGTCGATGAGCAGATCGCTGTATTCGAAGGTGGTATAGCTCAACCCGAAGCCGAAGGGAAAAAGCGGGCTGTTTTTTTCATCGGAATAATGGGACCAGAAGACGTCATCATGAATAGATTCCGGGCGGCCGGTAGACATGTGATTGTAGCTCATGGGCAATTGGCCGACGCTGCGGGGGAAGGTCATGGGCAATTTCCCGGCCGGATTGTGGTCGCCGAAAAGTACGGCAGCAATGGCGTTGCCGCTTTCGGTTCCCAACTGCCAGCACTCCAGGATGGCCGGTATTTTTTCAGCCGCCCAGGGGAGAGCCAGCGGGCGTCCGTTCATCAGCACCAATACAATATTGGGATTTACCGCGTAGACCGCTTCCAGCAGTTCCTGCTGCACCCCGGGGAGATCGATGCGGGTGCGGCTGCGCGCCTCACCGCTTTGCAGACCGTGCTCACCCAGCACCATAATCACCATTTCTACCTTACCGGCCAGGGCCACGGCTTCCCCAAAGCCGCTTTTATCCTCCTCATTGACGGTCAGTTCCTGAATGAAACTGGTTTCGCCCAGGGTAACATCGGCGCCTTTGGCGTAGGGCAGATCCTTGCGGTATTTGGCCAGACCTTCCAGCACCGACACCGCGGTGTTGTCATCCGAACCCAGTCGCCAGCTTCCCAGGGGGCTGTTTTTTTCGGCGGCCAGGGCGCCAATAACCCCGAGACTTCCTTTTTGAGGATTGAGGGGCAGCAGGTGATTTTCGTTCTTCAGCAGGACAATTGATTTTTTGGCGATATCCAGGGCGGCGGCATGGTGATCGGGATGGTAAATCAGGTTCTTTTCCCGCTCGGCATCGCAATAGCGGTAGGGATCGTCAAAAAGCCCCAGCTCAAACTTGACCCGCAAAATCCGGCGCACCGCATCGTCCACCAGCTGAACGTCCACTTTACCGCTTTCCACCAGCTTCTCAAGGTGACGGATATAGGCGTAGGACATCATGTCCATATCGGACCCGGCCCTCACCGACTGCCCGGCCACCTGTTCCAGATCCGCGGAAAAGCCGTGGGGAATCATCTCGCCCAACGAGCCCCAATCGGAGACCACAAATCCGTCGAAGGCCCATTTCCCTTTCAGGATTTCGCGCTGCAGGAAAACGTTTCCGGTGGCGGGAACCCCGTTCAGGGTGTTGAAAGAATTCATCACGGTGCGCACATTGTTTTCCACCGCGGCCTTAAAAGGGGGTAAAATCATGTTGTAGAGGGTAGAGGGGCCAACGTCGACGGCATTGTAATCTCGTCCGGCCTCGGCAAATCCGTATCCGGCAAAGTGTTTGGCGCAGGCGGCGATGGTATTGGGGGCGCTGAGGTCCCCGCCCTGGAAACCTTTGACCCGCGCCACCGCTATCAGTGCCCCAAGGTAGGGATCCTCTCCCCCGCCTTCCATCACCCGACCCCAGCGGGCATCCCGGGAGATGTCCATCATCGGGGCAAAGGTCCAGTTGATGCCCACCGCGGAAGCTTCGATAGCCGCAACCCGCGCCGATTTTTCGATGGCTTCAAGATCCCAGCTGGCCGCTTCGGCCAGGGGAATGGGCGAAAGGGTTTTATGCCCGTGGATTACGTCGAAGCCAAACAGCAGGGGGATCCCCAGGCGCGACTCTTCCACCACCAGGCGCTGCAATTTCCGAACATTTTTGACGCCCCGTACGTTGAGCATGGAGCCAACCAGGCCTTGCCGGAGGTGTTCGTATTTTTCCCGGGCGTTTCCCTCGGTGGGAGCGGGACCGGTGACCTCCCAAAAGCCGCTGTACTGGTTCATCTGCCCCACTTTTTCAGCGAGGGTCATTTGGGCTAAAAGCGCTTCCAGGCGCGCTTCGATTTTTTCTTCCTGAGCATTCAATGGCATTTTCATAAGCGCTGTGATAACCAATCCGTAAAAAATGACTGCCGCAAAATTTTTCATAATGATAACGTTTTTATTTTTGAATACAAGCGGTTGATGCGGTACGGCAGGCCGACCGGAGAGAGATCTCCGGACTGATTGCACCTTGTCGGGAGACTTGCGGACCATCGATTATGAGGTCGCTGCCGAAGTCGCGCCCGCCCATTCCCTGGCGCAAGGTGGCGGTCGCCTTTTCCCGACGGATCGGTAAATCTGGCGACCGGGACAGAAATGATCTCCCGGACAGTCTTTTTGGCCCACTGCGGATTTTGTGGCTATAGACAAATATTTCCCCGGTGGTGCGAAGCGACCTTCCGGAGAGATGCCGTATTTGCATTTTACATAGATTGTGCCAGAACCCCCACCCTTTCCCGGGAGGGCAGATTTCCGCGGACCGCGATAATGTCGGAATACCAAAAACCGGGGAAAATTTATCAAAAGCAGAACAAGACATTATCAAATTGATAAGCAAATTCGGGATTTTTGCCGGAAGCGGGAGCCGGTTCGGGGAAGAAGACGGAGGTTGTTGAGGGTTAGGTCCACGGGGCACGGTGGACCTAACGAAATCCTAAAAATCAGACGCTTTCCCCGAGAGCCTTCCCGCGCCGTTTCTCCAGGGCCTGCCTTACCTCGTGTGCTTTGGCCTCCGTGATGGGAAAGCGGGCAATAGCCCAGATGGCGATCAGGGAAAAGACAATGGGAATCCCGGCATCACAAAGCCGGAGCAGGGTCAGGGTGTGCGGGTGCTGATTGCCGGCCAGAGCCACATCGAATCCGGTGGCGTTCAGTAGAAATCCCCCGCCGGCCAGGGCCGCGGCCATGCCGAGCTTGACCATCCACCAGAAGATCGAGCCGTACATACCTTCCCGACGCTCATAGGTGGAGAGCTCGTCAGCGTCGACCACATCAGCGATCATGGAAGGCATCAGAACAAACAAACCGCCCAGCGAAAACGCCAGGAAAGGAGCGGGCACCACCACCATCAGGGGCATGTCCGGATTATAGCAAACCCACTTGAGGGCATAGCCGATAACGGAAACGCCGGTGGATACGAAAAAGGCGCGGCGCTTGCCGATTTTGGTGGCCAGCCAGGTTACCAGAGCGATCACGATGAAGGTGCAAATCGACCCGACGGTACCGGCGTAGCCGGCATATTCGGCGCCGAGGGTTTGGTCTCCGCCGAAAACGTAATAAATGATGACGTAATACTGGAAGGAGGAGATCAGCATGAAGCCGTTAAAAATGAGGAAGGTCGCCAGGCAGAGTTTGAGAAAAGGGCCCGATTTCAGGGTTATGGCGAAGCCTTTCAGGAATTCCCCGAGAAACCCCATCGCCGATTTATCCGGTTGCTGCTGCGGCTGATCCTGGGGATTGGTGCGGGCGATATCCTTAAATCGTTCTTTCAAAAAAATGGCCGGTAAAATTCCCAACGCCACCACCACCACGGCAATGATAACGGCCAGCCCCGCGGCCCCGTCTACCTGGTTCTCGAAGAATTTTTCGTAGGTCAT
>JAGRBF010000165.1:0-23385 GCA_020434205.1 Calditrichota bacterium
TGGAGGATTTTCAGGAGGGGCTTTGCCGGGATATTTTCGACGGTTCCAACGCATCCCGCCTTTGGGAAAATTCCGACCAGCAGGGCCCGGCCTTCCCCGCCATGCCGGAGAGGTCCCGCCAGCTTAGCCGCTTGTTTTCCCTGCCGGCGAGGGAGCGTTATCCCCGCATCTGGCCCGGCCTCAGCCTGATCTCCTGCTGGATGGATGGTCCGGCCCGCTTCCACGCCGATTTTCTGATGCGTTTTTTCCCCGGGATTCCCTTCCAGCCCAAAGGGCTGATCGCCACCGAAGGCATGGTAACCCTGCCCCATCCCCTGATGCACAACGGCTCGCTACCCGCCTTCACCTCCCACTTCCTGGAGTTCCTGGCCGAAGACGGGTCCCCCCGGCTCCTCCATGAGCTGGAACCCGCGAGGACTTACGAGGTTCTCCTCACCACCGGCGGGGGTCTGTATCGCTACCGCCTCGGAGATCGGGTGACCGTTTCCGGTTACTGGCGCGGACTCCCCCTGCTTCAATTTCGGGGCCGCGACAAGGTCTCCGACCTGGTGGGGGAGAAGCTCACCGAACTGCATGTTCAGGAGGCTATCGAAACCACCCTGCAAAAGAATCACCTTCAGGCAACCTTTGCCATGCTGGCCCCCCAACTTGCTCATCACGGGGGGCGCTATATCCTGTTCCTGGAAGCGGACTCACTCTCCCAAAACCTGTTGTCCGGCGTGCAGGTTTCCCTGGAGGAGGCATTGCTCAAAAATTTTCATTACCGCTACGCCCGCGAATTGCATCAACTCCAGCCGCTGCAAATTTTTCTCATCCGGCACAACGGCCTGCAAACCTATCAAAATCGAAGCTGGGAAGGCGGTCAAAAACCCGGCGACCTCAAACCGGCATTTCTGGATTGCCGTAGCGGATGGGAAACTTATTTCGAAGGCGATTTCTGTCCGGAATGGCAAGGTGAAGGAGCAAAAAACGAATGAAGATTACCCTGATCCGACCGGCCATGTATCAAGGTCAGGGCGGGCATGACGCCCTCCCCTCTCTGGCCATGGCGGTTTTGGCCGGGCTGACCCCGCCGGAAATAGAAACCGTTTTCTACGACGACCGCAAGGAGGCAATTCCCTACGAGGAGGCAACCGACCTGGTGGGCATCACCGTGGAAACCTACACCGCAAGGCGTGCCTACGCCATTGCCGGAAAATTCCGGGAGCGCGGGGTGCCGGTAGTGCTGGGCGGTTATCACCCCAGCTTTATGCCGGAGGAATCCCTGCGTTTTGCCGACGCCGTGGTTATCGGGGATGCCGAGGGGGTCTGGGAAAGGGTCCTGGAAGACGCCCGCAGCGGCACATTACAGCGAATTTATCAGAGCAACCCGCAATCCCTTACCCGGGTGCGTTACGACCGCAGTATTTTTGCCGGAAAACATTACGTCCCCATTCACCCGGTACAATTCAGCCGCGGGTGTCGTTTTGCCTGCGATTTCTGCTCCATCCACGCCTTTTACGGCAGCAATGTCCGCCACCGCCCCATTCGGGAGGTGGTCGAAGAGATTGAGACCCTGCCCCGCGGGGAGATCTTTTTTGTGGACGATAATCTTTTTGTGGATCGCGAGAGCACTGCCGCCCTCCTGCGGGAACTCCTTCCCCTTAACATCCGCTGGTCCTGCCAGGTGAGCATCGATATTACCGGGGACCGGGAATTGATGGATCTGATGCAAAAAAGCGGCTGCACCTCCGCCCTGATCGGCTTTGAATCCCTGAATGTAGAAAACCTGGTCCGCATGAAGAAGAAGTGGAACCTCAAACAGCGAAGCTATCAGGAGGCTATCCAGCAGTTTTATCAGCGCGGCATTATGCTCACCGGGACCTTCATTTTCGGTTATGATCACGACACCACCGCTGCCTTTGAGCCAACCGTGGAATTTGCTATCGAGAACAAATTTCTTCTCGCCAATTTCAATCCTTTAACCCCCATGCCCGGCTCACAGTTATATCAGCGGTTTAAAGCCGAGCAGCGTTTACTTTACGAACCCTGGTGGCTGCATCCCAACTACCGATACGGCGAGGCCACCTATCGCCCCCGCGGCATGAGCCCCCGGGAACTCACCGAAGGTTGCTTCGAAGCGCGTCGCAAATTCGCCGGGCTGGGCTCCATGGCCCGCCGCCTGGCCAACCCCCGAGCCAACCTGCGCTCTGCCCACAGTATGGGGGTGTTTTTACTGACCAATTTTATATCCAGGCGAGAGATTCATCGCAAACAAGGGCGCTTGCTCGGAGAGGCTCTCACTTCATCTCAACAAAGCCAAATAGCATTGGAGAATTCGTGAAAATCACCCTCATCAAACCCAACATCGGGCGCCAGGAGCACAGTCTTTATGTGGATGAAGGTCGTATGGAACCCCTGCAGTTGGGGGTTCTGGCTGCCCTGATCCCCGAGGACATTGAAGTCGCCTTTTACGATGACCGCATGGAAAAAATTCCTTTCAACGAAAAGACCGATCTGGTAGCTATTACCGTGGAGACTTACACCGCAAGGCGTGCCTACGAGATTAGCGGTGCTTTCCGCAAGCGCGGGGTGCCGGTGGTCCTGGGCGGTATGCACCCCACCCTGCTGCCCGAAGAGGCTGCTCTCCACGCGGACGCTCTATATCTGGGAGATGCCGAATATCAGTGGCAACAGTTGATCGGGGATTTCCGCAATGGCCGCATGAAAAAACGCTACCAGGCGGAAGTGGGAGTGGCCCAGCCGGGTTTCATTCCCCGCCGGGATATCTTCAAGGGCAAGGGTTATCTGCCCATCACCCTGATGCAATTCAGCCGCGGGTGCCGCTACGCCTGCACCTTTTGCGCGGTGAGCTCCTATTTCGACAAAAAACACTACACCCGGAACGTGCGGGAAGTTGTTCACGAAATTGAGGCTCAGGAGCGCAAACTGGTCTTTTTTGTGGACGATAACCTGATTGCCAATCACGAGGCCGCCAAGGAGTTGTTCCGGGCCCTCATTCCCCTGCGCATCCGTTGGGTTTCCCAGGCCAGCATAGACATGACCCGCGATCCCGAGCTGATGGAATTGATGGTGCGCAGCGGCTGTTTGGGACATGTGGTGGGGTTCGAATCGATTGACCCCCGCAACCTAAAAGGCATGAAAAAAGCGCCCAACCTCATTCGCGGATTCGAACACTACGATTCCCAGATCAGGATCATCAAGGATCACGGGTTACAGCTCTGGGCGGCCTTTACCCTGGGGCATGATTATGATGATTGGGACAGCATTCGCGCCACCACCCAATTCGCCTTGGATAACAAATTCTGTTTCGCCGCCTTCAACATTCTGATGCCCTATCCCGGCACCCCGCTGTACGATCGTTTGCAGGCCGAAAAACGCCTGCTTTACGACCAAAAATGGTGGCTACATCCGGAATACCGCTTCAACCACGCCAGCTTCCGGCCGGCTCAAATGGCTCCGGACGAACTCACCGCCGCCTGTTTTGAAGCGCGCTCAAGGTTCAACAGTCCTGCCTCTATTTTCAAGAGAGCTTTCGATCTCAAAACCAATATGCGGTCGTTGTACAAACTGGGGATTTACGCCAGCTACAATCCTCTTTTCCGCAAGGAAACCTTCAAAAAGCAGGGCATGAAATTCGGTTTACATTGATGGAGAACCGCCAAGACAAGAAGAACGCAAAGGGACACCAAAGAAACATTACCGGGATTTAGACCTGGTGAATTCTGGTGCACTTGGCATCTTTGTGGTTAGAACCTCTTTTTGGCCAGCTTTTCGTGCACTTCGGTAACCTGCATCAGCGCGGCGGAACCGTACCAGGGGTGCAGTTCCATCACCAGCCGTCCCGCCTGAATAGCCGGATCGGTGGCGGTCAGCTTCTCCGCTTCCTCAATGGACTGCACATCAAAAATATAGATGCCGCGGATATCCCCATCATCCATAAACGGACCGGCCAGCACCAGGGTGCCCTCTTTCGCCATGCGGGAAATATTGTCCAGATGGGCCTTTTGCAGGCGGGCTGCTTCCAGAGAATCCTGGCTGCGATTGGGCCCGGCCTTCAGGAAGGCCATCACATACTGATGCATGCCGTAATCATCCGCTCCCAGTTTTTCCGCCAGGCGGGCGTCATAACCCTCAGTCTCTCCTGGGGACAGTTCCGGTGCCGCCTGTCCGCTTTGCGATTCGTTTTGGCAGGCCGCCAACCCGGCCACCAGCAACAACAACAAAAATGTTTTCATCATCATCCTTTCTTTTAGCCGCGTTTAGGAGGCCAACTTTCCACCTAACCAACCCATCGGCAAATATGCGCCTGCAATATCCAGAACGGTAAACCACAGTGGGCCACCCAGCATAAAAATATTGGCGATTCCCCCCAGCAGGAAGAAGACCCCGATCCCCATTGCAAAGCTGATTTTATGGCTGGCGGCCATTTTGGCAGCAACAAAGGCCCCGGCCAGGGTTCCCAGGGCGTGAGCCAGAAAAGGCATTATAAAATGTTTGGGTTCGAACAAATGAATGGACGCCTTCAGGCTTTCCATGTCGGTCACGTCCACACCCTCCGGCGGGGCAATCACCGCACCGCTCATGGTCACGATGCCCATGTTAACAACCATACCGACCACAACACCGGCAAAAACGGCCAGAATATTCTTCACGGTGGTATTCACAGAAAAGTCCTCCAGAGGTTGATTGAGGCTTAATATTGCCGGGCGAGGGCTAATTTTTGAAATTTTAGGCCCGGTTGCAGAAATTCCGGACATCCGGAAGGATCAGGTCCGCTTCTTTGGGGAGGATTTACCCTTTTTGAGATTTTCCGATACCCGGAACCGGACAATTTTGGAAATCAGGTCGAAGGGAATGGGTTGGTCCAGGGCGAACTGCACCGAACCTTTGGCGGAGGGGAAAGCGGAGAGTTCTTTCTCAAATGCCGCTATTCCGGAAGGGGCCGGATAAAAACCGACGTGTTTTTTGTAACCGGCGAAATGCACCAGATTGCCATTGAGTTTGAAGGTAGGGATCTGATAGCTGATCGCCTCTTCGGCATCGGGGGCGGCTTCCCGAATGGTGCGGCGCACCGCCTGTAAAACCGCCTGCACCTCCGCGGGAAACCCGGCGATATACTCATCCATGTTTTCTGGCTTGGATTTGGTTTCTTTCATAACATTTTCCCCGGAGTTGGATACCACCCCACACGAGCAGGCATCCGAAGGTTGTTTTCAAGATAATTAATGACCGCTTTCTGCGCGCAACATCCGTTACTTATGTTAACAAATTCGGCAGAAAAAGTCCATCCCGATGTGATCAGGTTCCCGGAGGCATTCTCTCTCAGGCCTTCGTTGTCCTGGCAGAGCGTCAATTATGGTAAGATTTGTTCGTCATCCCGCGCCGGCCTAAGACCTACCGGGGTGACGGTACAGAGATCACAACCAGACCAGGGCGTGTTGATAACTGACGTTACGCGCAAGAAGCTATTGCCGGCCCGTTAACCGCGAAATCACGAAATCACGAAAACTGAAACCGAACGGGTCTGACCCTGCACCGGAAAATCTGCTCGTTCTGCGGTTAACCGCGGACCAACATGGATAGCTGGTTTACGTCCGCTCCCCCAAGCAGGTGTGGGCACCGCAATTCTGTGTCTGGCAAAAACCAAACACATTAATTCTTCGCGGCTTCGCGGCTTCGCGGCTTCGCGGTTAAATAGCAAAAATGGGTTTGGTTGCGTAACATGAGTTGATAATTAGAAAATTGAGTGAATTTTAGGGAATTTTGGGTTCTCGAAAGGCGCTTTTAGAGATGATGCAGCGTATCGCTCGAAAAAAGCAGCGAAGAGAGAGGCCCAAAGACCCCAAATTGGGGAATTTAGATAATTGTATACCCGGCCTAATTGTTTTGGCAGAGGAATTGGCATTCGGCGACAAAGGAGGGGGCGTAATTATAATCGGTGAGAGTCAGTCGGCGAAGGTGGCTTCCGTCGGCATCCATGATGTAGATATGCTGATTTTTGCGTTTGTCTCCCCGTTCGAAGACAATCTGACGTCCATCGGGAGACCAGCGTGCCCGAATGTCCATCAGGGGATCCTGCGTCAACCGCCGGGGTTGGTTGTCGCCGATGCCCATGCGATAAATCTCGTAGTTCCCGTCAATATCCCCGTAAAAAAGAAGCTCCCGGCCGTCCGGGGAAAGCTGGGGCATCAGCT
This sequence comes from Calditrichota bacterium, assembly GCA_020434205.1. Lineage (GTDB taxonomy): Bacteria > Calditrichota > Calditrichia > RBG-13-44-9 > J075 > JAGRBF01. The sequence goes on from JAGRBF010000165.1 coordinate 6,198, forward strand.
TGTTGCCGGGACCATCGGTGATTTGCGTTTTGGCGCCGCCGTCGGGGTCTGTTCGCATAATTTGATAGGTTCCCTCAATCTCAGAAACGTAATAGAGTTGTTTATCCGGTCCCCAGAACGGCATGTTATCGTTTCCGGGATTGTTGGTCAGATTTCGAAGATGGTCCCCGTTGGGATCCATGACGTAAATTTCCGGATTGCCGTCCCGGGAGGAAACAAAGGCGATCCGATCCCCCGCCGGGGACCAGGCCGGGGCATATTCGGCGCTGCCCGCATTTGTAAGCTGGCGGAAGGACCCCGAGGCAAGGTCGTTTACCCAAATTTTCCACCACCCCACCCGCTCCGAGGTAAAGGCGATCATCCGTCCATCCGGGGAAAGAACCGGGCTGCTGTCCTTGGCGGGATGATTGGTAACCTGCTGCTCCTTTCCGCCGGGCAATATCAGAAAAATATGGTCGCTGTTGTTTTTTTGTTTGGTAAACAGAATGGGGAAATCGCCGGCCTGGATGGTCGCACATCCCGCCGGAATCATCAAAAGGGCCAAAAAAATTCTGAGACGCATGGTGATTCTCCTGCCTGGTTGGTCGCATATCTTTTGATAGACGGGAGAATCGGATATTTGGTTTCGCTTAAATATTTGCATTCCCGGCTGCCACCATTCCGGCATCGGGGGATTCCCACTCAATCCCCGGGAATCGAGGCAATAAATTTCCCCACCAGATTGATGATGGCCCCCTCGTATTTCCATCCGGCCTCGCCCGGTTTGTAATAAAGGGGGTCGGCGGTGGTTACCACCATCATATCCAGATCGTCCACCAGGACGATCAACTGCCCCCCGTGCCCCCAGGCAAAGTCAAAATAATGATCTCCCGCCGTGGCAGACCACCACTGATAGCCGTAGCCGAGATCCCGGAAATATTTGCCCAGTTTGCTGGAAAACCATCCCGTAAAATTAATGCCTTCCGAGTAGCGCCGCAGAGAGGCTTCCACCCAGGCTTTCGGCACAATCTGCTCGCCATTCCAAACCCCGTCGTTCAGATAAAGCAACCCGAATTTGGCCATGTCGCGGGCGGTGAGGTAGATCTCCCAATGTCCCCAGTTGTAATTGTTCACATCGTCGGTCCATTGGGCCAGATTGGCCCCGATGGGCTCGAAGATAAACTTTTTCCCCAGGGAATCCAGCCGGGTCTGGCTGGCGCGCTGAACGGCGACCCCCAGCAAATACGAGGTGAGATTGCTGTATTTGAACGCGCTACCGGGGGGGCTGGTCAACGGCACGTCGGCCAGGTGAGGCAGCCACTGCCACTCCGGCCATTCCTGGCTAAAAAACAGCACGTCAAACCAGGGAGGCTCCAGCTCCTCCCAGGGATACCCCCCGCGCATCTCAAGCAGTTGCCGAAGGGTAATATCCCGCTTGCGGGGATCCTGCACCTGCGGGGCGACATCCGGGAAAAAGTCGATCATTTTTTGATCCGGACTTTCCAGGAACCCCTCCCTTAAGGCAATCCCCACCAGTGCTGAAGTAACGCTTTTGGTGGCGGATTGTCGCCCGGACAGCTGATCGATGCCGCCTTCATTGAAATACTGCTCCGCCACCAGAAAGCCGTTTTTGAGCACTAACAATCCGTACAGTGTTTCCAGTTCCCCGGCCTCTGCGTAGAGGCGTCCCACCACATTGCTGTCCAGGCCCTGATCTCCCGGGGTGGAAATGGGCAGATCTCCGCGGGCGATGGGGGTATAGTCTACCGGGGCAGGATCCACCAGGCGGCATCCCCAGAGTGAAATGGCCAGTATAACGATCAGGGAATGGGGAGATAAATACTTCACGAGGCTCCTCCTTCCGGAAACCGTAAAAAATGTCGGGTTTCCCATTGTGAGGCGTGAATGTCAGATTACGCTAAACTTTTTCAAATTAAGGCGGGGAAAAGTGGGAGGCAACGCCTTGAGAAAATTGTCACGTTCCGGCGATGAGGTATCCGCCCTGGTCCCACAGTAGGTCGGGTGGCCTATTTCAACCCGACAATTACAGTTGCGTTGGGTTACGCTTCGCTAACCCAACCTACGAGGACTACAAGGACAGGGCGCCACATGCCCCAGGGGAAGGTAGGTCGGGTGGCGTATTTCAACCCGACAATTACAGTTGCGTTGGGTTACGCTTCGCTAACCCAACCGACAAGGATAACTGCCACTACTCGGATAACGATTGCCCCCGGCGGGTCAACCGAAACGCCGCCATTTCCTCGCTGTTGCGCACCAGCAGAACATCCCCGGCCACGACCGGGTGGTTCCAGGTTTTGCCGTGGATGGCCGGTATCCGGGCCAGTTCGGTAAATTTGTCCGGCAGGGCATTCACCAGGGCCACCTCCCCTTTTTCGGAAAGTATCAGCAAGACATTCTGATCCGCCAGCAACAGCATCTGACCATTACCATAACGCCCGCCCTTCCACTGGCGTTTGCCCTCTTCGAGATCAATGCAGGACAAGATGCTGCCGTCAAAACCGTAGGCATAACCCTGATGCACCACAAAATCGTTAAAATAGGGCTTCAAGCCATTGGAGGTCCAGCGTTCTTCGGTGGTCCACTCGCCGGCGGTTTTTTTCACGAAAATGCGCCGCATGCCGGTGGTTTCGCCGTCGCTGAGCAGCAGCTCGCCCCCCGCCAGAACCGCCGGTTGCACAATATTGCCGCCTTTGGGCAAAGCATGCTCCCACAGAATATGCCCGTCTGCCGGGGACACGCTGGTGGCCATCGGACCCCGCATCAACACGATTTGCCCGTCGCCGCCGGCGGCAAAATAATGGGGGGAGCTGTAGCCATAACCGCCCTCGGGACCCAACCAGCGCAGATCCCCGCTGTCGCGGTCGTAGGCCAGTAGACGTCCGGCGGCGGCCACCACCACCATATCCTCAACAATCAGCGGCGAGCTGGAAAATCCCCAGGTCGGAATTTCCACCCGGGAATCCGGAACGGTTTCCCGCGACCAGATGGCCTCCCCGGTGGCGGCATTCATACAATTGAGAATTCCCGTGGCGCCAAAGGCGTACACCCGTCCCTGGTGCAGGGTTGGGGTGGAACGCGGACCGGCTCCGGCATTGGACTCCCAGAAACGGGTGTTTTCGCTGTGCAGCCAGACAGGTTCCCCGGTTTGCAGGCGGTAGCAGGAAACCATTTCTTGCTCCCCGCGCTGCTCCTGAGTATAAAAGACGTCCCCCATCACCGCAAAGGAGGACCACCCGGGGCCGACCGCCTGGCGCCAGATTTCGCTTGGAGGTGCGGCTTTCCAGTCCGTATCAATGGTCACCCCGGTCAGGATTCCGTTGCGCCGGGGTCCGCGAAAACCCGGCCAGACACTTTCCACGGTCGAATCAACTTCGGCAACGGCTTCCGTTTCCACCGTCTCATTGGCCAGCAATTGTTCTTCCGCCGTTTCCGACCATCGCCAGGCAAAATCCGTCTCGCCATTAGCGGCTATCCCGTTAACGCGCAAGAGGGTCCACACCCCGAACGCCAGTAACATGGCCACCACAAAGGCGAGACGCCGCGCCGCAGCGTCCCATTTGCGGGTCAAAACGCTCCAGGCAACCAGGGTGAGGGCCGCAACAGGAAGGGAAAAGAAATAGTACATCAACCCCATCATTCCCGTGGCAATGGATTTATCCTGGAAAAAGCGCAAAACAACCACCGTCAGGACAATAAAAGCCATGCCGCTCAGGCGCTCCACCCAGGAAACCCTGCTGAAGAAAAGCCACCAGATAAAAATGAGGACACCGCCGATCAGCCCGGCAAACAGGGATATCATCATTCCGTCGGCAGACACCTGAGGCGCCACTGCGCCGATCAATAAAACCAGAATGGCCACGGCAAGGCCCGGCCAGAGCCGGATCGTTCTCCGACCGCCATCGGCCGGGTTTTTGTTTTGGGAAGCCATAATTGCTCCTTTCTTTCAATTTATCAGGCATCAGGTTTTGCGATTTCGCCGAACCGCATCAAAAAGACGTTGGACCTGCAGATCCCCAAAGCCATAAATGCTCTCTCGTCGGGAAAATTCCCGGAAAACCGTGGCGAAATCTGCTTCCGGCAGCTCATCCAATATTTCACCGATCACCCGCGCAGGGCGTCCCGGGTTCCCACCGGCAGGCAGGCTTTCCAGATAGGCACGTACCGCGGGCATCAAGAAGGGAAATTCCCCCTGCAAGGTTTTGGCCGCCTGCAGAAGACCATCGCTATCGCCACTCTGAAAATGCTGCCAGAGCCGGGCGAATTTCCCGGGAGATCGGATGGGAAGGCGGTTCTCAAAAGCGGTGATCAGCTCTTTTGCGGTTAAGCCGCCGAAACCGTATTGGTTGTGGGCGGGAGGACGCACCCAAAAAAGGGAATTGGGTTTTTGATAATGTTTCAGGAGGAAGTTTACAAACCACAGGTTAACCAGACAAAACAGGTCATCCTCAAACCACAGGTAAATCTCCGCTTCCGGGGGAATGGCGGCAATTTTTTGGAACTCCGCCACCGTTTTGCGATGATAATCCTCCCGGGTGAGCTCTTCCCCGCAGGAACAAATGAACCTGGCCCGATTTGCCCAGAAATCCGCCAGGGTTTCCCCGGAAACGTCCCCGTCGACCAGGCATTCCCGGGCAACGATTTGGGTACCGGGCAGTTCGGCCGGGAATTGATTTTGTAAGGCATCGCCATTGAGAATGTGGCAGGAGACCGGGATGGACACTTTTTTCCTCTCTGCTTGATGTAGCCTGAAAATTAACAAAAACCCGCTGCTGGAAATCGCCCCAACCTCAGGCTAAGCGAAGGATCCATCCCCCCACTTTTTTTCCTTCAACGTCTGCAAAATCGGGCAACTTTTCCACCACCTCAAACCCGCATTTTTGAAGCACCCGCACCGAAGCAGCATTGTGCTCCGCCACACCGGCATAAAGGGGGCGCTCCGTTTCCTCAGCGATAAAAAGTCCGAGGGCTTTGCTGGCGATGCCCTTTCCCCAGAACGTCCGCCCGATCCAGTAACCGACCTCCCGATGGCCATCCATCATAAAACTGGCGATGTTCCCGGCCACCTCCCCCTCGTAGACAATGGTTTTCAACAGGCCGATTTTATTGCGGCGGATTTTGGCCCAATGGTCGAAAAAGGCGGTGCGCTCCCGGGATTTAAAAGCCGCCATCGCCAGGGATTCCGGGTCGCGCTGATGTTCGAAGAAAATGGGCAGATCCCCGTCTTCCACATTTCTGAGACAGATTGAAGGCTCCAGAACTTTTTCTCCCTTTGTTGGCAATTGGGACAGGTCGCGACCTGTGATTAAGCTCCCGCCTGGGCGGAAAAGGGCAGCGTCACCGTAAAAACCGACCCCTGGCCCGGTTCGCTGGCGACTTCGATATGGCCGCCGTGTTCCTGCACAATCTGGTAACTGATGGACAGGCCCAGGCTGGCCCGCGTCACCGAATCCCTGGCGGTGAAGTTGGGATCGAATAAGGACCCCATGCGTTCCGGCTCTATCCCCCGGCCGGTATCCCGGACGGCCACCGAAACCCGATTCCCGTTTTGCCGGGTGGAAAGGGTGATGGTCCCCCGGCCATCGATGGCCTGGGCGGCGTTTTTTATCAAATTGAAGAAAACCTGGTTGAGCTTGCGGGGATGGCAAAGAAAGGGAGGCACCTCCCCATAGTCGCGCACAATATCAATCCCCTTCAACAAATCGTGCTGAACAAGCCCCACAACGCTGTCCAATCCCTGATGAATGTCTGCGACCGCGCTTTCCGCCTCATCCAGGCGGGCAAAGCTCTTCAGATTTTGCACCACCTCATAAATCCGCTCGGTGCCGTTATCCATCAGATTGTCCGCATCTTCGATGATCCCCACCAGCGGTTGCCAGTTCCCGTTTTCCGGGGGATTTTCCAAAACCTTTTTGAGCTTTTTCAGGGCCCGGGATTTGGTATCCTTCATACTGCGGATAGCCCCCAGAGGGGTGTTGAACTCATGGGTCAGCCCGGCCACCAACTGCCCCAGCGAAGCCAGCTTTTCCTGTACGATGACCTGTTTCTGCATTTGTTTGAGCTGGGAAAGGGTATCCTCCAGCTGCCCGTTTTTTTCCTTCAGCTCCCGGGTTCGGTCGACCACCTTGCGCTCAAGATTCTGATTGAGCTCGAAAACCTTGTCGTATTGATAGTTGATCAGCGCAACAAAGAAAAACGTGGCCATAAAGGCTGTCCCAATATAAGTAGCGCTATTAAAAGCCTCCGGGGAAGATGGAAATGCCAGAGCCCCCACATAGCCGGAGATCAGCCAGCAAATGGTGCCAATGGCGAGAAGAACAATAAAGCGGCGGCGCGGCTGATCCGCGGTAGTGCGATAGCTTTTGATCGCCATGGCAAACAGGAAGATAAACATAACGCCAAAAAACGGAAAAGCCAGCACCCCCATAATCCCGAAACCGACGTCCCAGATATTTTTTGGGTTTTCCGGAATTTCAAGCAGCAAATCGGTAAACACAATAATCGCCACGTAGAAAAGCACCAATGAAATGGACGCTTTTTTAATGGTTCGCGCTTTAACCCCCAGCACCTTCTCTTCCAGGCGTTCATTATAACCGGTAAATCCGAAGAAAAAATAAATCAGGGTCAGTGGCACCACAAATCCGATGGTCACCGTAATGCGCATCCAGGAGTGGATATCCTCAACCTTGCCAAACTGAAACCTTGCAAAAAAGACCAGGGCATCTACCGCCAGGGCCAGCGTATACAGGGAAAAAACGCGGTTGATATGGTCACGCGCGCGGAAAAGCCAGGTAACAATCGCCAGAAGGGTACACAAAACCCCTGAAATCAGCATGGGAACGACGTGAATATTCATTGGCACCTGTCAGTTTTAAACAGTTATGGGAAATCAGCCTAAGCCGTGTGTACAATTAGAAAATTTAGTGAATTTTGATGAATTTTGGGTTCTCTAAAGGCGCTTTTTGAGAAGCGATGCAGCGTATCGGTCGAAAAAAGAAACGAATAGGGAAGCCAAAAGGCCCAAAATTGGGGAATTTAGATAATTGTACACACGGCTTAAGAAGGAAGTTAAAACCGCGGAGGGGAAAATCAACCCGTTTTTACCGCCCCTACTCTCCTGCCAGGCGAATCCCCAGGCCTAACAAAACCAGCCCCATTGCTTTGCCCAGATAGCGGGCGATTCTGGGATCCTGGCGCAAAAGGCGGGTAACTGTGCCGGAAGCATACACCAGCACCACGTTGATCGCAATACCGATCATATTGACGGTGACTCCCAGAAAGAGCAATTGCCAGAGATAATTCCCCGCAGCAGGATTCACAAACTGCGGCAAAAAGGCCAGGAAAAAGGTGGCAACTTTGGGGTTGAGCACATCGCTCCAGAATCCTTGCCAGAAAATGGCCCTGTGGCTTTGGGCATCCAAACCCTTCGAATTTATGGCCAGAGGGCCGCTACGGGCTCGCAAGGCCCCGAACCCCAAATAAATCAGGTAGGCCGCCCCCAGCCATTTTACCAGGGTAAAGGCCAGTGAAGATGCCGCCAGAAGTGCCGACAACCCCAACACCGCAGCAATCAGGTGAACGTAAGCCCCCACATTAATGCCGAGGGCCGCCAGGTAGCCTGCTTTTTTGCCCTGGGCGATGGTACGGCTCAGCAGGAAGACCATGTCCGGGCCGGGAACAATGCACAGCAAAACGGCTGCGCTGACAAACAGGATGAAGCCTTCGGGAATCACAAACCACCTAACCTTTTCACCAACAAATTGATTCGCCTCCCTTAACCTTTTGCTAAAAGAGGAATTCGCATGTATTTTGCATAAAAACAGGATAAAAACCAACGCTTTATGAGCCTGTGAAGACCCTTCAGAACATCGGGTTATGGGGAATTGCACTACTGGTTTCAACAGTGGGATTGGCGTTCTTTGCCCTAAACGCCCAGGCAATTGCGTCCAGACATCCCTTTCTTCCCGGTATACCGCCCCTTCACAATTACCCGCCTGAAGCTTATAATGAACACTCCCAGAACTGGGAAATTCTCCGCGACTTGCGCGGGGTACTCTATGCCGGAAACGGGCACGGCATTTTGGAATTCGACGGTGCTTCCTGGCGGCTGATCAAAACCGGTCCCGAGAGCCGGGTCAGATCCCTGGCCATGGATAGCAACGGCACCATTTACGTGGGCGGTTCCACCACCTTCGGCTACCTGGCCCCGGATTCGCTGGGACAAATGGTCTATATCTCCCTGCTGGATCAACTCCCGGAGGAAGAACGCGAACTTGGCGAGGTCTGGAAAGCCCACTGCACCAGTCATGGCGTTTATTTCCAAACCTTCGACCGCCTCTTTCGCTGGTCTGACGGCCGGATGAAGATCTGGAAAGCCGATCCCCTCTTTTTCCTCTCTTATCTGGTTGAAGACACCCTCTACATTTCCCAGCGCTTCACCGGTATTTTCAAGGTGGCCGGCGATTCTTTACAATTGCTTCCCGGCAGCAAGGACATTACCCGGGCGCCGGTTTACAGCATACTCTCCGGCGATGGAAAAGGCTTGCTGGTCTGCGTCGGCCGCAGAGGATTATTTCACTATCGCCACGGGATTTTTACGCCCTTCCCCACCGAAGCCGATACATTTCTGCTAACCCACCATCTCTCTTCGGCGGTGGCCCTGCCGGGGGGGCGCACCGGGCTGGGCACCTTCGGAGGTGGCATTGCAATTATTGATGAGCAAGGCCGTCTGGATCTGCGGTTGGACAAATCGACCGGCCTGCAAAACAACGATGTCAAACATCTTTTTTGGGATTACCGGGGCCATCTTTGGCTCTCCCTGGACCAGGGAATTACGCAGGTCCGTTGGCCGCCCCGCTTCACCTATTTCAGCGATAAACAAGGACTGCCCGGCAAAATTTCGGCCGTCCTGCCTCACCGGGAACGCCTGTATGCCGCTACCACTCAGGGAATTTTTTACCTCGATCGCGGCGCCCGCGGAAATGGCATTCCCGCCTTTACCCAACTCACCGGCACGGGCATGAGCTACGCTGGTTATGCCCTTCTCTCCATCGATAATTTGCTGCTTGCCGGCACCAATGTCGGGCTTTTTGCTATCGGTGAATCGGAGCCGGCCCTTATTTCGCCCTCAGAGACGGTTTTCGCCCTGCATCAATCCCGGCAAGACCCGCACCTGCTGCTGGTTGGCCATCTCTCCGGGCTGGGCATGGCCCGGCTGAAAGACGGCAACTGGCAATATGAGGGCAAGGTCGATGGCATTTCCGAAGAAATCCGCTGTATTGCCGAGGATAGCAGCGGGGCATTCTGGTTGGGAACCATGCACAAAGGCATTGTCAAGGTTCGGTTTTCCGAAAATGCCGCCGGGGTACCCGAGGCACAGATAACCCGTTTGGGAAGGGACCTGCTGCTCAACGAAGGGCAGGTATTATTCAGGAATGAAGATCTCCTCCTCTCCTCCGCCAGGGGCCTGTTTTCCCTGGATTTAAACAGCAATAACGTGCGTCCCGATTCCGGTTTTTCCCCGTTACTGGCAGATTCGACCCTGGCGGTAAACAAAATCCTCCCCCTAAATGCGGATTCCTTCTTAATTGACCTCTACCGCGGCGAAGAGGATTTCATCTGGCTCATGACCCGCATCAACCCGAAGAACTATCAAATTGATATGAACAGCCTGGAGGATCTCCAACTTCAGGGCGGGCTGAATGCTGTTAGTCAAGACGAGCAGGGGATTTACTGGGTGGCCACCCAGAGCGGGCTGGTCCGCTGGAATTCATCAATACCTGAAAAGACGGACTTTTCTGCGCCCCCGATGCTGCGCAGGGTCTCCCTGATCAACCGCCCGGAGCAACTTTTCGGGGGTACCCAGACATCGCATTTCACCGCCCCGGTTTTACCGTATCGCAACAATGCCGTTCAGTTTGAGTTTGCGGTTCCCGAATTGAGCTACCCGGAGCATCACCGCTTTCAATATCAATTACAGGGATTTGATGAGCGCTGGTCGGATTGGACGAATCAATTTCGCAAGGACTACACCAACCTCCCCGAGGGCAATTACACCTTTCGGGTGCGGGCCCGGAACATCTTCAACCATATCAGCCCGGAAGCCCGTTTTCACCTTCGGATCACCGCTCCATGGTACCGCACCTGGTGGATGTATTTGTTATATTGTCTGCTGATCGCCGGCGGGCTTTGGGCAATGGTAAGAATCAGGGTGCATCAACTTCAAAAGAAGACCCGCCAGCTGGAATCTCTGGTAGAAGCACGAACCCATACCATCCGGCAACAAACGGAAAAGCTGCAGGAACTCGACCAGCTGAAGTCCCGTTTTTTCGCCAATATTTCTCACGAAATCCGCACCCCGCTCACCCTGATCCTGGGTCCGTTGGAGAATTTGTTAGGGCGGATTGGCGATGACGGCATTCGCGATGAACTGCAGGTAATGGACAGAAACGGGCAGCGTTTGCTGCGACTGATCAATCAATTACTGGATCTTTCCCGCCTGGAATCCGGGCGAATGCCGCTGAAGGCCAGCCGGGGCAACTTCGGCACTTTCTTGCCTGGATTGGTGATGTCCTTCGCTTCATTGGCCACTCAAAAAGAGATTCGCTTTGAAAGCCATTTCGATCCTGATGTTATGCAGGAACTCAACCGAACCCTCTATTTTGATTCGGATAAATTGGAAAAAATTATAACCAACCTGCTGACCAATGCATTCAAGTTTACCCCGGCCGGCGGCAGGGTGGATGTAACGTGCACGCTCCCGGAACAGAAGGCTGCCGAAGAACAATTTGCCGAAATTTGTATCGCCGACAGCGGTCCGGGCATTTCGCCGGATCGATTGTCCTACATCTTCGATCGTTTTTATCAGGTCGAGGGTGCTTCTCCCCGCCAGCAAGCCGGCAGCGGGATTGGATTGGCCCTGGCCAAAGAATTGGTGGAAGCTCACCACGGTAGCATCTCCGTTGCCAGCGAACCCGGCAAGGGCAGCAGGTTTACCGTACGGCTTCCCCTGGGGACGTCAGCCTTTCAAGCGGAAGAGCTGGGCCCTTCAAGCCATTATGAAGACACTCCCATTGCTCCTCCCCCGGATTTTGACACCCCGGCATTGCCAGCGGCAGAACCTCCGGAAATGCCTGACAGCACCATGGATCAGCCACGCATTCTGATCGTGGAGGATCACGACGAAGTTCGGCATTACATCCGCAATCACCTGAAAGGTCACTTTGCCATCTACGAGGCTGAAGACGGTGAAAAGGGCGTCAATCTGGCTCTGGAGCAAATCCCCGACCTCATTATCAGCGACGTGATGATGCCGGGCCTGGACGGATTTCAGATTTGTGAAAAGCTCAAGGGGGATCACAAAACCAGCCATATCCCCATCATCCTGTTAACCGCCCGCGCCGGAGAAGAAAGCAAACTGACCGGCCTGGAAACCGGGGCTGATGACTATCTGGTCAAGCCCTTCAATCCCAGGGAATTGAGAACACGGGTTCGCAACCTGATCGAACAGCGACGTTATCTGCGGGAGCGCTTCCGCAAGGAGGGCTGGCTGGTCCCGGAAGACCTGCCGGTTACCTCCGTGGAACAAACCTTCCTGAAAAAATTGCGCACCGTGCTGGACCAGCACCTCACCGATGAAAATTTCGGCATTGAGGTTCTCTGCGAGGAACTGGCCATGAGTCAGCGGCAGGTCCAGCGGAAAATCCGTGCCACCACCGGCGAAAGTCCCACCGACCTGATCCGCTCCGCCCGCCTGGAACGCGCCAGGTATCTCCTGGAACAGCAAACCGGCACCGTTTCCGAAATCGCCTTCGAAGTCGGCTTCAATAATCTTTCCTACTTTTCCCGCTGCTTCCGCCAGCGCTTTGGGGTAACGCCCTCCCAATTCACCAAAGACAAGTAGTTTCCGCGAAATGTCGCCAGGGTGACAACTTTTGGCAGCCCCATGTTAGTTTCCCCACCCCTCATTTTTATAGCTTTCCCCTAAACCCGGAACCGCTTTCCCAGAAGGGCCCTATCCCGCCGGTTGGCGATATCCTTCCCTGGTCCCGGTTTCGCTCACCGCCCTCTTGACCATATACCAGGAGTTTCGTATGAAACCGTTCTTTGTAGCGATATGGATCGCCTTGCTCAGTATTTCGGCCCTCTTCGCCCAGGGTCGGTGGACCTGGCAAAATCCCCGACCGCAGGGTAACCAATTGATGGGCATCCATGTTTCCGGAAACGGCGAAATCCTGGCCGCCGGCGATAATGGAACCCTGGTCCGCAGCCAGGACAACGGATTAAACTGGGATGTTCAATCCTATGCCTTCGGCTACGGCGACCACAAGATCACCCATTTGGATTTTTTTGACGACAACACCGGCTGGCTGATCAACGAGCGCCACCAAACCGCTTACAAGGAACTTTTTTACACCCAGGACGGCGGACAAACCTGGGAGCAACGCACTTTGTACTACGCTTATGCCCGGATCGGCGACCTTTTTGTTCAGGATGCCCAAAACCTCTGGATGACCACCTGGGCAACGGCCGATCTTTTTCACAGCGCGGACGGCGGGTTAACCTGGACAAATATTGAGGTAGCCTCCAATCAGGATTTTGTCGCGGCAAACGTCTATTTTCTGGATCAAAACCGGGGCTGGGCGGTCGGTTACCAACTGATCGGCAGCGGTGATTACGGCAAGGTTTACAAAACCACGGATGGGGGAGCCACCTGGGATTCCCTCTACACCAATCCGAATCGGGGCACCGCGGTTAGCCAGATTTATTTCGCCGACGAGAACACCGGGTGGATCGCCGGGGTGGACGCCCTGATCATGGGAACCACCGACGGCGGGCAAACCTGGACCAGCCAATTTCACCGCCCCAACACCAATTATGCCGTGCTGGACATGCATTTCTATGATGCTCAGAACGGGGTGGTGGTCGGCACGGACGACCGCATCCTCATTAACGGCGACCGGGTGGACCGGGGCCTGGTGGTCACCACCACCGACGGCGGGCAAAACTGGGAGCTGCGGGACGGCGTGGTGGATACCTGGATTTACGATGTTTCCGCCTCTGGCGATTCCACCCTTTGGGCATGTGGCAGCGGGGGGTGGATGGTTACATCCGAAAACCGCGGACAAACCTGGACACGGGCCAGTCAGGGTAGCGACCGGGCCCAGTTGAAGTGCATCACTTTCAGCGATGAACAGACCGGCTGGGCCGGCGGCGGGAGCGACGGGGTGCTGTGGAAAACCGAGGATGGCGGGGACAATTGGTTTGTCGCGGACAGCGGAGAAAGCCCCATTACCATCATTCAGTTTCTGGATCCGCTGAATGGCTATCGTTTTGAGTGGTACGGCCAACAATACCGCACCCGGGACGGTGGCAACAGTTGGGTGCTCACAGACACCCTGGGTCGGGATGGACTTTATCAAAACGGTTTCTTTGCAGACATCTCTACCGGCTGGCTCAGCTGGAATTATCTGGGCGACGGCTACATCAAAAAAACCACCGATGGCGGACAAACCTGGCAAACGGTATTCAACACCCCGGACATCTGGCTTTGGGAAAGTGATTTTGTAGACAGCCAAACCGGGTGGATCTGCGGGGGACACAATACCACCATCTCAGATCAAAAGGGCTTCATCTACAAGACCACAGATGGGGGGCAAACCTGGCAGGAACAGCTCGGCAATTATCAGGAACCCTTGTATGAAATCGATTTTATCGATGCCAACAACGGCTGGTGCGCCGGGGCCTGGGGCAACCTGCTGGCCACCACCGACGGGGGCCAAACCTGGAATCCGGTAACCATCCCCTTCAGCGGAACGCTCACGGAAGTAGCCTTGCTGGACAATAATATCGCCTGGATAACCGCAAACGACGGGGTGGGACGCACCCTGGACGGCGGCCAGACCTGGGAGATTTTTGAAATGCCGGACGGACAGTCCCGAATTTACGGCGCGGGTTATTTCCCCAGCCCGAACAAAGGCTGGCTGGCTGGCTTTAGCGCCCAGATTCTCTATTTTGATGGGGAAGCTACCCCCTTAAAACCGCCGGCTCAAACCGCCGCCATCCCGCAAAGCCCGATTTTGTACCAGAATTTCCCCAACCCCTTCAACCCGGAGACCACCCTTAATTTCGAGGTATCCGGTTCGGGACATGTCTCGCTCAAAATTTTTGATGTCCTGGGGCGGGAAGTTGCCACCCTGATGGATCAACCCCTGGCAGGAGGGAGCCATTCGGTGCGCTGGGATGGGCGGGACCAGACCGGGCAACCGGCAGCCAGCGGCATTTACCTGGCCCGCCTGAGCACCGGCGGCTTCAGCAGCGCCAAAAAGATGATGCTGATCCGGTAGGAATCTGTCCAATCAACGCTGGCAGACCCCTGCTGATCTGTCACTGGTTTTTTAAACTGTTCGTCACCCTGGCACGCTTATGACCAGGGTCCAAAAATGATAATCCTGCGCTGCCGGATTATCGAATTACCGAAAAAATGGAGTCACAAAAATGCGTTACTTAACCTCTCTTTTGATGGCATTAACTCTCTTATTGCTGCTCGCTATATCCCTGACCGGCTTCGCCCAGATTCCCGACACCCTCTGGTCCCGGACCTATGGAGAAAGCAGCACGGATTACATCGATGCCGTTATTCAAACCGCCGACGGCGGGTTTATCATGGCCGGTCAGGCCAATTACGAAAATCAGTTTACCACCGGGGATCTGTGGCTGCTGCGCACCAACGCCAATGGCGATACCTTATGGAGTAAAATCTACGCGACCGCCGGCATAGACCGCGGCCGGGATGTGCTGCAAACCGCCGACGGCGGGTTCATGATCGCCGGCTATCAAACCACCCCCGACGGCCTCGATCGGGATGCCTGGCTGCTGCGCACCAATGCCGTCGGGGATACCCTGTGGAGCAAGGTTTGGGGCGGCAGCAGCAGCGATGAGCTCCGTTCCCTCGGGGAAACCCCCGACGGGGGGTTTATCCTGGCCGGGACAACCCGTTCTTTCGGCAACAGCGGTCTGGAAGGATGGTTGATCCGCACCAACGCCAACGGCGATACCCTCTGGACCAGAACCTACGGCGGGCCGGCCACCGATATTTTAAACAGGGTGATTCCCACCGCCGACGGCGGGTTTGTGGCCATCGGCCAGCAGTTCGACGCGACTTCCGGTGCTTATGACCTCTGGCTGGTCCGCGGTAGCGCCAACGGCGATACCCTCTGGACCAAAGCCTATAACGGTCCCCATTTCTCCTACAGTTCGGATTATGGCAGCGATATACGAGCCACCAGCGATGGGGGTTTTTTTGCCTCGGGCAAGGCAACCGGGCTGCCGAACACCACCAATAGCGATGCCTGGCTATTGCGCCTTAACGCCAGTGGCGATACCCTCTGGACCCGCCTCTACGGCGGCATCTCCCTCGAAGAAACCGCCGCATTGGAAATTACCCCCGATGGCGGGGTTTTGATGACCGGGTACACCTTCGCCGCCGGGGTCGATATCGACGCCTTTATCATGCGGACAGATGCCAACGGAGACAGCCTCTGGACCATTCCCTTCGGCGGCACGGGCAACGATCAGATTACCGATATCCACCGCACCAGCGACGGTGGTTACATCGCCAGCGGTTTTACCTCTTCCCCCGACAATCTGGATTATAACGGCTGGTTAATTCGGCTGGCCGGCGATAACGCCACCGGGATCGGAGAGAATCCAACGCCGAACCCGCAGGGATTTCAACTCTTCCAAAACTACCCCAATCCCTTTAACCCGTCCACCCAAATCGAATTTGATATTGCCGCGCCGGGCTGGACGGAGCTGAACATTTTTGACATCGCCGGGCGGGCAGTGCGCAGCTTGCACGCCGGGGTGCTAACGCCCGGTCACTATAATCTGCAGTGGGATGGAAAGGATGATGCCGGAAGGCCGGTATCCAGCGGGGTCTATTTTTATCAATTTAGCAGCGGGCCATTTTCCCTTGCCAAAAAGATGATGCTGATTCGCTGAGGATGAAACTGAACGCGCTAATCGTCCGGATGCAGCATATAAAAATCCAGGAAGGGTAGCCTCTTTCCAAAAACCAGGGGGACCAATGCGGTAGCCAGTTCCAGCCCATTGTCCCCGTTGGTGAGAATCACCAGTCCCAGGTTGCCTTCCACGGATCCGATCGCCAGGGATTTAAACCCCGGATTGGAACCCCAGTGCAAAAAATAACTTTTGCCATCAGCGCCAGCCAGAGCCCAGCCCAATCCCCAGGAAAGCCCCAGGGCAGAATCGACCGTTACCGCCTCCCGAAACATTGTGGGAGAAGGTCCGCGCTCCCCGGTTCGGACAAGCTCTCGAAGGGTCTGGCTTATAAACCGCCCGTAATCCGCGGCCGTGCAATTCAGGGAGGATCCGGCGTTGGGGTAAGACCATCGCTGAGTATCCGTTTCCTCACCCTGCCGGTTATACCCTTTCACGATAGTCGACTCGGGTGACCGGAAGGCGCTTTCGGACATCTGCAAGGGGTCAAGGACGGTGGCCTTCATCCACAGATCCAATGGCTTCCCGGCGATAACCTCAACCGCCTGCTGCATTACCCCGTATCCCAATCCGGAATATTGCCAGCGGCTCCCGGGCGGGAAGGCGATTTCCCGCCGCTGATGTTCCTCGCTATACACCAAACCGGCGGAGTGGCTGAGGAATTGTGCCCCGGTTATGCGGCCCGCAGCAGGATCGGCGGCAAAGGTCTGCTTAAGGTATGGGGCCAGGGGTTTGCTCACATCCAGAATCTGGGGATGGAGGTGTTTCAAAACAGAATAGGCAAAAAGCGGTTTGCCGAGGGAGGCCGCCTGAAAAACGCTCTTCGGAGTTACTGGAATCTGTTTGGCAACATCGCTATAGCCGAAGTCCCCCTCCAGCAGGATTCCGTCGGCACTTACCACGGCATAGGAAACCCCGGGGACGTGGTAATCTGCCATCAATTGGGGAATTCTGTCCTTCAGGTGTGCTTCAAGGTCGGCCGGCAGGGCGGGGGGGGCTGTCCGGCAGGCGCTATAGATTCCGCCCACCAGCAGCACCAGAACAACCGTAAAAATCGGGATTCTCAAAAAAAGGCCTCGAATGGAATTTGGGTGATCGCCACTGTTCCTACGGGTATCCCCTGCGGAAGTTACCCGGATTTCCGCACCAACTCTTCCAGATTGGAGCGGTC
>JAGRBF010000165.1:23398-23735 GCA_020434205.1 Calditrichota bacterium
CGCTCGGCAACCGGAGAAGCCAGAAACCTTTTGGCCATTTCCGGATCGCGTTCCTTACCCAGCCAAAAGTCGAACAGCTCCAGCACTTCGGGATTTTCCGGCGCGGCAGGAATCAATTCCATGGCCATTCCCGCCCGGAGCATACCGGTTTCGAGCACCCGCACATACAGCCCGGGGCGCCGGGCCTTCGCAAACGTTTTCGCAAATGCCGGGTCTCCCATTTTGGCGGCAAAAACAGAGCAGGGAATGCGGGGGGCGGTTACCTCCAACAGCACCTCGCCGATCCGGTAACGGTCGCCGATGCGGGGCGTTGCGGTTCCAAAGTCGGAAACGGTCA
>JAGRBF010000166.1 GCA_020434205.1 Calditrichota bacterium
TGTTTCCGTTGTGGTGAAAACCGCTGATGCGGATGACCACCTTCATCGGCCCGTTCTCCTCCACGGCTACCGATACCGGGGCCCCACTGGCGGAAGAATAGACGGTGCCACCCTGCTGAACCATGGCCGCCCCGCCGGGACGGATCACCCGTTCGTCTGCGCTGAAGATCCCGTCCCGGTTGCGATCCAGCCAGGCTTCCTCTATCAGCGAAAAGGCATTTTTGCTGACGGTAAACCGCAGAGGCCCGGTGTTTACGGTGATCAAGCCGGCATTATCGGCCACCGTCAGCCCGGAAGTAACCGGGTGCCCGGTGCCGGCTTCTACCGCTATTCGGCGCTGAGCACCGGCGGGAAGGGAAACCTGAAAATCTGCCTTGCGCCAGCGAACGCTGCCATCCGGCCAGAAACCCATATTCATAAACTGCGCGTCCACCGGGAGATTGTTTTCATCGAGCAGCCGAACAGGGTCACCGCTTTGCAGGGTCCCCTTCGGGAAGGTAATTCCCACCGAAAGCGGTTCCTGTATTCGCCCGACCCCGGCGGGCTCTTCGATTAAGACCATCCCCTGGGCCAGAACCCAGCCGGATAACCAGACCCCCAAAATCAGGGTAAGGTAAAAATTGAGATAACTGCATTTGCCTTTCATTGAGAACTCCTGATCTGTCATCAGAATGTTGGTCCGCGGCGGACCTGTATCTCCGATAGCGCCATTGCTGGGAATGTGCGGTGCTCAAACACCGTTTTGGGTGACGGGCAACCTCCATAAATGTGGGGGATCCCAAAGGAGGGCTTCATAAAAACGTCGACTTAACAGGAATTTTGTGTTAACATGGCTTCATCGCGCCGGCCGGACCGGCACTCCTGATCTTCCCGAAATTCCACCGACAACATGTGAATCGGATTTAATATGAAGGGTCCGGGCCACCTTGGAGGCACTCAGGACAGGTGGCCGAAAGCCAATGGCCGGATTTCGATTGGGGATGTGTATTGCCGGGGCAACGGCAAAACCGGGGACTTATGAATATTTTATTTTTCAACAGCATCGGCACCACCACCTGGGGTGGCGGGGAGAAATGGATGTTCCTCGCGGCCCGGGGCCTTCGGGATAAGGGCCATCGGGTTTATGTGGGCGGTCGGGTGGATTCGTTGTTCCTACGGACCTTCAGGGAAATGGAATTCGAGACCCTGCCCCTGCACATCACCGGTGATTTCGGGTTGATCAACATCCTCAAAATTCGCCGTTTCCTGCTTGCCCGCGGGATCGATGCGGTGGTGGCCAACTTCAACAAGGACATTCGCCTTACCGGCATAGCCGGACGCCTGGCCAACCGCCCCGCCATTATTGCCCGCTCCGGGGCCCTGATTCTGCGCAATAACTGGCGCTACCGCCTCTCCTACCGCAAGCTGGTGGACGGCATCCTCACCAACAGCCTGTCCATCAAAAAGCGCTATACCAGCTATCCTTTTATCGAAAATCAATTCGTTCGCGTTATCTACAACGGAATCGATCCCCATACCGAAACGGAATACCACGGCCCTTTTCCCGGTGCGGATTTCGGCATGCCGGATCATCGCCCGGTCATCGGCAACTTCGGACGCCTGGTCAAAGTGAAGCAGCCCCTGATGTTTCTGGAAGTGGCCCATCGCATTAAGGAAGATTATCCGGAGGCTCTTTTTTTGATGGTCGGGGACGGGCCCATGCGCAACGAAATTTTGTCCTACGCCGCGCAACTGGGGCTTACCGAAAACCTTTACCTGCCGGGATTCCAGGAGGCCGTTTTCAAGTTCTACAGCATGTGCGACCTGGTTTTGCTGACCTCCGAACACGAAGGCCAGCCCAATGTTATCATGGAAGCCATGCTGGCCGGCAAAC
Source organism: Calditrichota bacterium (assembly GCA_020434205.1). Lineage (GTDB taxonomy): Bacteria > Calditrichota > Calditrichia > RBG-13-44-9 > J075 > JAGRBF01. The sequence goes on from JAGRBF010000166.1 coordinate 1,874, forward strand.
CGGTCATTTCCTTTGATGTCGGGGGTGTCAGCGAGTTGATCCACAGTGAGGAAACCGGGATCCGGGTAGCGCCCAACGACATCTACCGCATGGGGGAAATGGCGCTGGAGCTGTTGGCGGACGAACCCCGGCGCCTCGCTATCGGAGAAGCGGCGCGGCGCTTTATTTCGCGCAATTTTTCGGTTGGGGTGATGGTGGAAAAAGTGGAAGAATACCTTCTGGAAGTGGTTCGGAGACGCCGGCCGGATTTTTCCGGATAATTTTGTGGAATTCCGGGCCTTTTTGCATCTATAAAGTATGAAGAAGACTGCCACCCCCAACGCCAACGCCCAAGAGTCCCCTACCTACCTTCCCCTGAAATCCTGGCCGGACCATGAACGTCCCCGTGAAAAGCTGCTCAGGTTCGGGGCTTTCGCCCTCGGCGAAGCGGAGCTGCTGGCCATTTTGCTGCGCACAGGGAGCCGCAGCCAAAGCGCCCTGGACCTCTCCCGGAGTTTGCTCCACCGATGTGCGGATCTGCATCAGCTGGCCGGGATGGACCCGCGCAGCATTGCCGCTCAAAAAGGAATCGGTCCGGTTAAAGCGGTCACCCTGTGTGCGGCTTTCGAAATCGGCCGGCGCCTGGCCAGCCTCCCCCATCAACCCAGACTGAAGGTCAGCGAACCGGAGGTGGTGTACCGCAAATACGAGCCCTTGCTGGCCCACCTTCAAAAAGAGATCTTCTCCATCCTGATCCTCAACAGCGCCAATGTGCTAATTCGCGACGTGCAGATCAGCGAGGGAATTCTCAACGCCTCTCTGGTGCATCCCCGTGAGGTTTTCCGCGCCGCCATCCTGGAATCCGCCGCCAGCATCAT
>JAGRBF010000167.1 GCA_020434205.1 Calditrichota bacterium
AGCTGGACTTTGTCCATTTATGCGGCATAACAGACAGTCTCTGTTAAGCGTTCCAGTAGAATTCGTGGTATTTTTACCATCTCATAGTTTTGAGGTGACATTGAAAAATGTATGTTTTTCCACAGGCACCTTCTCGCCATTGCAATGGCGTCAGAAAAGGTGACTTTTGTTTTAGGATACCAGGCTGCCTGTCGGATCTTGCATTTCTCAGTTTTGATTAGTTTTTCAGCAGCCAGCGTTACCAATGAAAACAGGCTCATTATCACCGGAGTTGTTCTGGCAATAGCTTTGTCATTCCACTGTCTTTGGGTTTCTATTCCCAGATGAAGCCGCGCTTCTTCAAAGGTAACTTCAAGACGCCATCGTTTGATAAAAGTCGTCAGGATATGCATCGGCGTATGTTTAAGATTTGTAGAGAGCAAAGCCTGGGGAGCAAAGTTACCCAGGGGATCTTTGATAAGCAGCCACCTGATGGGCACTGGCTTGTGTCCGGCATTATACCAAACAGCCCTTTTGCTGCAGACTTCGACTTCTTTGGGACCTTGTCCATACCAGGAATCGATTCTCAATTTATTCCAACAAGTCCCAGAGTCATGCAAAACCTCCTTGAGCGAAGGGCATCTTTTGCCTTTCAAACGAGGACGCCCCATCTCTTTGGACTTACCCTTGGGCAGCACTTCGTAAAGCTGAGCATCAATGCGCAAGCGGGTAATCATGCTCACCTCTGGTAGCATATTTACGGCTGCAAGCAAGTCCAGCACGGCAAAGCCGCTATCGGCAACAAAGGTCAAGCACCGCCCGGGCAGCCATCTGGCTACAAGCCTAATCATCTGCCGGGCTCGATCGCTGAGCTTGTGATGAGCACGCCCCTTTTGAGTATAGTAACGCTTCGAAGGGCACAAAACCGTCAGAAATGGCAAGGCCCAAACGCTGCCGGCCCATTTGATCTCAGGTAAAAACATGCAACACAACCATCGCAGTCCACTGGCCTTTACAAAATGGGAATGCGAAGAACGAACCGGATCGCGGTAAATACCTTTAGCCGCGATCTTCTCGCCACGACGGCGTTCGATGGTGTCATCAAGGCCAAAGATCAGTTCCCCCGATGGGGCAAATACTGATACAAGCAGATTCAGCAAAATAGCGCTGCCTGCAATCGGCGACCAACGTGCACGGTTCAATACCCGATGATAGTTTTGAAAATGCTTTTCGGAACCGTTGCCCATTACATACAAGCAAGAAGTAACCGTGCGTTTGCCAATCGCAAGAAGAGACCCAATCAGAAGTCTCAGCGCATAGGGCCAAACCCGTGAAGAAAACAGTGGCGAAAACGATGCAAACAAGTATATTAAATCTGCAGGGAGCTTAAACATTATAAAGACCTCTTTCGCAAAAGTATGTCTTTAGTTTAGGCTTCCTGCTTTTTTTTCAAAGACCTAAATGGACAAAGTCCAGCTTAGACTTGAAGACCGAAAATAGCAAAGTTCATAGGATCTTAGGATCATTTTTTGGTCCATCTGTCCATTTGTCCATCTGTCCATCTGTCCTTCCCCGGCGGTTAACAATTAGAGAGGATTTTATGAAAACGTTGATGTGGGTGTTGATGATGGTGATCGTTTTTGCGGCCGGATCCTGCCAAAAATCGGAGGCCCCGGCGGCCAAGGCGCAGATCAACCTGATTGAGATTACCGGGGATGAGCTGCAGGACGGCTATAAAAACGGCGATTTTACCATCGAGGATGTGGTGCGGGCCTATCTGGAACGCATCGAGCGAATCGATCGCAACGGGCCCAAACTCAATTCGGTGATCTGCCTGAATCCCGAAGCCCTGCAGATCGCCATTGCCCTGGACCAGGAGCTGGCGGCGGGAAAAAGCCGCGGTCCCATGCACGGGATCCCGGTGCTGCTGAAGGACAATATCGACACCCACGACCGGATGCCCACTACCGCCGGAGCACGGGCCCTGGCCAACTCCTTTCCCCTGGAGGACAGCTACATTACCGGTAAGCTGCGCGAAGCGGGAGCGGTGATCCTCGGGAAAACCAACCTCAGCGAATGGGCCAATTTTCACAGCAGCTTTTCCTCCAGCGGCTGGAGCGGGGTAGGGGGGCAGACCAACAATCCCTACGATCCCACCTGCAATCCCTGCGGGTCCAGCTCCGGATCGGGGGTGGCGGTTTCCGCCAATCTGTGCGTTATCGCCATCGGGACGGAAACCAACGGCTCGATTGTCTGCCCTTCCAACAACAACGGGATTGTGGGCATCAAACCCACCGTGGGGCTGCTGAGCCGCACCGGGATTATTCCCATTTCCTTTACCCAGGACACCCCGGGGCCGATGGCCCGCACCGTGCGCGACGCCGCCATTTGCCTGGGGGTGATGACCGGGATCGATCCCAGCGACAGCAAAACCGCCGCCAGCGAGGGAAAATCCTTTACCGACTACACCCAATTTCTGAAGGCCGATGGCCTGCAGGGCAAACGCATCGGTTTTTACACCGGACCGATGGGCAGCCATTTTCGCCTGGACGCGGTGATGGAGCAGGCGGTGGCTTTTTTTGAAGGTGAGGGCGCCGAGGTGATCGAGGTAGACAAGCTGATCGGCGAGGCGGCGGAGGATCTTTCCTACCAGGTGCTGCTCTACGAATTTCGCGACGGGCTGAACCAGTATTTTGACGCCCTGGGCGACCAGGCCCCGGTTAAAGATCTGGAAGAGTTGATCGCCCTGACCTTCGCCGATTCCGTGGAAATGCGCTATTTCGACCACGTGCTGCTTAAGGAGGCGGAGGAAAAACACGATATGCACGATCCGGAATACCTGAACGCTCTGGAAAAGATGCATCGCCAGACCCGCGAAAACGGGATCGACCGGGTGATGGACGAGTACCAGCTGGACGCCATCATCTCGCCTACCGGGGGGCCGGCCTGGAAAACCGACCTGGTGAACGGGGATAATTTCGGGGTGTACAGCAGTTCCCCGGCCGCTATTGCCGGCTATCCCAGCATTTCGGTGCCGATGGGGTTTATCGAGGGATTGCCGGTGGGGATCTCCATTTTCGGGCGGGCCTGGAGCGAGCCGCTGCTGCTGGAAATCGCCTACGCCTACGAGCAGGGAACGATGCACCGCCGGGCCCCGGTTGGGGAGTAGCGGCAAGGCATTTCTCCCCGGGGCGATCAGCGAATAGCGATTAGCGATCAGCGATCAGCGATCAGCGATCAGCGATCAGCGATCAGCGATTAGCAATCAGCCAACGGCCTAAACCTCAAAAGATCACAAGATGATGCATAAATACTGGCATAAAAAAAGCGAAGAAGAGATCAAGTCCCGGGTGTTCGGGGCGCTGAAGCAGAACATTAACTTCAGGGAAAACAATATTTTAGGGGTTCCTGCTTCCCATCTGGACGACAAAGTTTTTTCCCAGGACGCCACCTTCCTGAAGGACGCCCCCTTTATTTCCACCCTGGTTCATAATCCCAATCACATCGGGTGCCACACCCTCGGCAAATCGGAGCATTTTTTTGCCGGTACTCAGGCCCTGGAGCGCGAGGTGATCGAGCTTTGCGCGGTGGATATTCTGCGGGGGGAGCCGGGGGAGCAGGACGGCTATGTGGCCTCCGGCGGCACCGAAGCGAACATCCAGGCCATTTGGGTGTACCGCAATTATTTCCAGGCGGAGCACCGCGCCCATCCCGGGGAAATCGCCATCATCTGCAGCGCGGACAATCATTATTCGATGAACAAAGCCGCCAATCTGCTGTCCCTGGACATCTTCCAGGTGCCCGTGGATGAATGGACCCGCGAGCTCTCCGCCGCTGCCATCCGGGAAACCCTGGAACGGGCCCGGGCCCAGGGCAAAAGGTTTTTTATTGTGGTGGCCAACATGATGACCACCATGTTCGGGTCGGTGGATTGTATCGAACCTTATGTGGGGGAGCTGCAACGCCTGGAAGCGCCCTTTAAAATTCACGTGGACGGCGCTTACGGCGGCTTCTATTTCCCCTTTGCCGAAAGCGAAAATACCCTCAATTTCGCCAACTCCCACATTTCCTCCTTTACTCTGGACGCCCACAAAATGGCCCAGGCGCCCTATGGCACCGGGGTTTTTCTGATCCGCAAGGGGCTGATCAAATACAGCAATACCAAGCAGGCCAGCTATGTGGAAGGGGAGGATTACACCTTGATCGGCAGCCGGTCCGGGGCCAACGCGGTGGCCATCTGGATGATCCTCATGAAAAACGGCCCCTTCGGTTGGGACGAAAAAATCTTTGTGCTGCAGAAACGCACCCAGTGGGTTTGCGATCGGCTTGTGGAGCTGGGGGTGCAGTTTTATCGTCATCCCAAATCCAATATCGTAACCATCCGCAGCGAATTTATCTCCCCCGATGTTGCCGACGAATTTGGGCTGGTGCCGGACAATCACGCCATTCCGCACTGGTATAAAATCGTGGTGATGGACCATGTGACCGTGGAAAAGCTGATGCCGCTGGTGGAGCGGATCCGGGCGAAAAAGGACTGAGGGACTGCAAGACTGAATGATCCTATGATCTAATGATCCTATGATCTTCCGTCCTTCCAGTCTAAGGATCAAAGGATCCTCTTCCCCCTTCCCGTTTGCTTTTTCAGCGAAAACCCCGTATTTTTTAGCCGATCTCCGCCCCCCGTTTGGCAGGCCGCATGGATAAAAATGCCGCCTGCACGGCGCCGTATTGCAGGGCGGATACGTTTCGAAACCGCGTTTAAAACCGGGTCCGTCCCCTTTGTCGCCAAGCATGAATGCTCAATCCGCCGAAATCCCCGCAGCCTTTTTGACGCCGCGCCTGCGCCTGCGCATCTGGAATGACGCTGATTTTGGTCCCTTCGCGGCAATGAATGGCGATTCCCGGGTTATGGCGCACTTTCCAGACACCCTTACCCCCCGGGAAAGCCATCTGGCCTATAATCGCATCCGGGAGCATCTGCGGGAAAATGGCTACGGCTTTTGGGCGCTGGAGCGCCTGGACAACGGCGAGTTCCTCGGTTTTGCCGGTCTGCAGCAAATTCCCTTTGAGGCCCATTTTACCCCGGGTGTGGAGATCGCCTGGCGCATCAAAACCCTGGCCTGGAACCGCGGATATGCCACGGAAGCTGCTCAGGCATGTCTGAAGCTGGCCTTCAACAGCCTTAAACTGCCGGTGGTGTATGCCTTTACCACCCCCGCAAATCTGGCTTCGCTGCGGGTGATGGAAAAGCTGGGCATGGAGCGGATCGGGGAATTCGGCCATCCCCGTATTCCGGCCCCAAGCCCCTTTCATGAACACCTGCTGTTCCGGCTGGAAAATCCCGCGGTTTTCGGTCAGGAACCTTATGAGCCGGGTTTCTAGGCGCGAACAGCGAAAAGCGAG
>JAGRBF010000168.1 GCA_020434205.1 Calditrichota bacterium
GGCAGAGGAAATTACTTCATGAGGATCATTTTGCGGGATTGAACGAAGTCCCCGGCTTCCAGGCGGTAGATATAGATACCGCTGGAGACTTTGGCGCCCAGGTCGTTGGTGCCGTCCCAGTTGGCTTCTTTCCAACCGGCGGCCTGCTGACCGTTAACCAGGGTTTTAACCAACTGACCCAGAACGTTGTAGACCTTCAGCGAAACGTCCACATTTTCCTTCAACGCATACTTCAGGGTGGTGGTCGGGTTGAAGGGGTTGGGGTAGTTCTGTTCCAGCGAGAAAGCCGTGGGAACCTGAGCTACCGGATCATCAACACCAACGGAGGTATCGATGTAGTAGTCCAAGCCCAGAGAAATCCACTTCTGGATGGCCGCGGTGCCGTTGGCTACAAAGTCCGCTTCGTCATTACCGCCCACGATGGCGAAACCAACCGTGATGGTCTGACCCGGATCGATGGTATAACCACTGCTGCTGCCGCCAACACCGACCACAAGGCTCTTGTCGTTGGCGCCGAAAGGATCGCCGAAGGGATCGGTTGCGCGACGATCGAGCATGTAGCTGTATTTGTTGGCTTCCGACAGCGGGATGGCGCCACCGGGGAAAACTTCCTGAGCATTATCGGTAATCCGGCTGGCCTGGAAAACGTTCTGGCTCAGCGGAACAGAACCGATATGCGGCGAATTGGAGCTGGAACCATCCCAGAGCTGCGCAAATTCGGCCAGGAAGGAGTCGTCGTTGTTCACACCCGGCAGCTGAAGCTCTACCAGATCCACACGACCGGTGTTGTTCGAAAAGTTGTTGATATCCCAGTCGTGATACATCCCCGCCAGAACGTCGACCAACTGGGAGGTGCCTTCGTTGGTGATGTCCAGCTTGAAGATCAGGTAACCGGAGTTATCGGCATCGGTGTAGGAATAGGTGGTTTGAACCACGCTGATCGGCATCGGCGTGTTGGGGCCGTCGTCGGCCAGCGGCGCCAGACCGGCGTTGCTGTCGTCGTAACCGGCAACGTAAACCGTGCTGTCGCTGTTGGAGGCGACCACCTCAACGTTGGTGGTAAACTGGAAGTCCGCGTCCATAAAACCCTGAGCTCCACCCGAAATCACGCGGGCGGCATCGCTGACCTGATCCGGGGAGGCCCCGATCATGATCGCACCTTCAAACAGCTGGTTGGTGCCGATCGGCCATTGGAAACCGGGCGTGCGCGTGCCGTTGAGATCGTCATCCAGGGTGCCGATGTTGCCGCGGTTGGTTACGGCGGAAACAAACTCGGGGGTCTGGTGCGTGGCGATGTCGGCATCAACGTCAAACGGCGTGGCCGATACCGTATCGCTGGGAACGGACTCCCCGTCATCGTAAACCGCGGTGACGTAGTAGTAGTAGGTCGTGCCGTTGCTCAGACCGCCGTCGGTGTAGCTCACCGAGGGGGTGTCTACCGAGGCAACCATCGCGAAGCTGGTCCCGCCGTCGTCGCTGCGGTATACGTTGTAACCGCCCAGCGCTTCGGGAATCAGGTTGTGGTTACCGCTGCCGCCGGGGCCAAAAACGATCCCGCCGGAACGGGGCAGGCTCTCGGTGGCGCTACCGTCCAGGGTAACGTCCATGGCAACACCGGAGGAAAGGGCGCTCTTCTCCAGCAGACCGCTGCGCTTGAGCGCTTTGATCTCGGATACATTCAGAACCCGGGAAGCACCGCCGGGGGTCAACTCAACAATGCGGCTGGCCGCACCGCTGCCTTCCATCACGATGGCGCGGATCATGTAGTTGTTGTCGAAGGTCGCCCCGATGCTGCCGCTGGTGGTCCAGGGAATGCCCAGGCCGGGAGCATTGACCCAGGAGCGGTCGGCGCTGGGTTGATTGGTATCCCAGCCAAGCACTGCAACGCTGTCGGCGGTTTCCGAAAAACCGATGAAAAAGTCATCGCTGGCGATGCTAATGCCGGCAGCCGAGATATCCACCGTTTCAAAACCACCGCGGTTGGCAACGTGGTTGCCACTTACCAGAACCGCTCCCGGACCGCTGGTGCCGTTGCCGGCCCAGACCGTGTAGGGCAGTTGGGTGTGGGCAACCGGATCGGCCGTGGTGCCGAGAAGAACGCTGTAGGCGATCACCGTGGCAGGATAGCTGCCCGGCGTAAAGCGAACCGCAAGATCCCCGCTCGAGGTGGTCCCGTTGCTGCCGATGCTGATGCTGCCTTCCTGGCTGTCGTCATCGTAGCTCAACAGAACCGTCCCGCCGGCCAAAGGCGCTTGCCATTCCAGCGAAACCTCGGCATTGCCTGCCGTGGCGGAAAGACCCATCGGCGGATCGAGAACCGGGGGCGGTTCATTGGCAACAGTGGCCATTACCGACCAGTTGTGGAGAGTTCCAACATCGCCGCCGGCGTCGTCGGTGATTTCCAGAACCCAGTCGCCCATGCTGCTCATGCCGACAAAAACGGCCAGCGGGGTTTCCGGACGATAGAAGCCGGTAAACGGAGCGGTTCCGGAGGTAATCGGATCAGCAGCTTGATCGTCGAAGATCGTGCCGATCATATTGTCGCCACTGCTACCGTTATCGGTGCTGAGTTCGGAATTGGTGATACCATCGGGACCGTAGAAGAAGATATCCAGGTCACCGTCGAAGGTGTGGGTCAGGGAGTCGATAATCACTTCCATATCGACAATCGCCAGATCTTCAGCCACCGTAAGGGTATCGCGGGTCGTCGGGAAAGCCGAGTCAATAGGCTTATCCACCAGACCAGATTCGATCAGGACGGTCGAAAAAGTCGTTCCGGAGCGGAAAACACGTTGCGTGGTAGAAGCGGTGTTATTGGTCGGATCAATATCATCCGCAGAAACAGCTTCAACCGTCAAGGTGGTCATCCCGGTAGCCGAAGCGACATAGGGAATTGCGAGGGTATCCGTTTGACCGGGATCGAGGGTAACCGTGAGATCGGCCACCTGGGTACCGTCAATCGAAAGGGTAACCGGGAAACCAGCGGCCTGAACGGTGCCGGTATTGGCAATAATGGTGGTTACCGTATCTTCTTCACCTGCAATCAGGTAGTCCCGGCCGACTTCGGCACTGCGAACAACGAGGTCCACGACCGCGGTTTGTTCGTTAAAGCCAGCACGGATAATGGGGGTCATTACATGAAATGCTGCATTGCCAACATTTTCGAAGTAGGTAAAAGCAGTGTCATTATTAGCAATTACATAACGACGGGGAACGCCCAGTCCACCGGGTCCGGTGTTGTCACAGCCCAACGGAAAGTTGGCATTACCGGTCGCATCGGAATCGATCAGAATATAGTAATCGCCTGCGGTCACCTGGTATCCGCCCAGAATGACGAAACGGGCCAATGCGGGTGCTCCGACATCCCCGTAAGTGCCACGGAAGAAAGTGGCCAGTTTGGTAGCGGGTGAATCATTGGCTACGGAATACAAGCTTACCGAGAAGGAATCGGTCAGGGTAACCGATCCGGTAATCTGCATGGTTACGGACGTCAGGTTATCATCATCGGTAAGGGTAAAACGGGTACCGGCAACGGTACGTCCCGTAGAAGATGAGGCTACCGAGTTGGTCCAGACCCCGTTGTCGAAGCCCAGGGCAGCACCAATTTCAATTGCCGAATAGGCAGTATCGTTTGAAGGATCATCGTCGGCAAAGCCAGACAAGACAGAAGTTAAGAAATACGTCCCGTCAACAGCAAGCGAAGCATCCCAAGAAGAGAAAGCAACCGTTGTTTCTTCAACACTACCCAAATTAATTCCAGTAACCACATCAGAGAAAACAGAAGCACCGGCATTTTCAATGTCAAGGGTAATGGTCCCACTATTTGGGGCGGGAGAATTGTTCTTTATGTCAGAAAATATCCCAACGGCATTAATGAGGCTTGTCTGGCTGGTCGCCAACTGGGTATATCCTGTTGTTTCATGTAAGGATGTAACCCCAACATCAACGGAAGGATAATCAACCGCCTGTCCCAGGAAGATATTGTCAAAGAACCATTCATCCGTCGTAGACAACCCGCCAACCGTCACAAACCGGAAACGAAAGCCGGCATGGTAAGCGTCGGCAGGTAGGTTAAAGACCTGGACCTCAAAGGGCTCGAAGGTACCAAAACCATTATCAGTTCCGGGGAAAACGACCAGGGTGTCCCAAACTGCCAAATCCGTAAAATACTCAATTTGAACTGATTCGCCGGGCTCGAGATCATGCTCAGACTCACTGACAACCAGGACAAAGTTACTGGCCGCGCTGAGATCGAATTCGCCCGAAGCCAGGGTTCCATTTGTACCGTTCATTGCCAGAAAATAAGGCTCGGACGGAACCGCATAGGGAAAGGTTCCCGTGGCAACGCCACCGGCATCGATAATCTCGGTCGTGCCGGTAATCTCCGTCCAGCTAATCGTATCAATTGCCGTTGAATCCCAGGTCTCAAAAAAAGGCGTGGGGATCTGGGAGAAAGCAGGCTGAGAAAGGACCGCAAAGCCCATCACAACCAAAAGGCAGATTAAATTCTTTATCCGCTTATAATTCATATATTCCTCCAAAAAGCGCACATATTCGGTTGAAAAATTGTCACTATTAATTTCAAAAAACTACTCGCGAACCATTACTTCCGCACGTTCGCTTTGGCCTGAAGTCGCCCGACTCCTGGAAGCCTTTTCCCGAAGCGCTTTTAACAGAGTCAGCTTCCGCGCCTCGCGCGAACTGGTAGCAACAAGCTTCTTGGAATCCTGCGGCTGAAGGGAACTTTCCTCTAGCTCGGATTTCCCAACCACTTTCTTCACAGCCTTAACCGGATGGACAAATTTCACAACCTGATCGGCATCAGCGACCTTGACGAAGGTAGGAGCAGGCTTGGCAATATCTGCTTCCTCCACCGACTTAACCGCCTCTACCTTAGATTGACCAAAAACAGATACCGCCGAAAATAGTGCCAGACAACACACTATCCGAAAGACATCTTTCATAGTACACTCCTAAAGTAAATGGAATTATGGATGAATTAATTTATTGGGAAAACTTAATTTTCATTCGTGGGAAAATGAGAAAAACAGTTGACCATTCGCCTTCCCTGAATTCTAAGAGACACAATCCGCTGTTACACAATGGCATCAAAATAATGGGACGAGAAAAGCAATTATGTGCTTGCCTAAAAAGAAGTTACGCAGAAAACTTTGATCTGGAATAGATCTTCAAACCGGATTTTATGAGAACAGGTAATATTGATAGGAGGTTTACTTACTTATGATCTCAGGTCAGAATATACCACAATATCTATAACAATCAAGACTTTTCATCCCCTACCGAGAAAATTTTCACCTGCGAAAATGCCCGGAACAACCGGCCCTAATCCCATTCATATAACCAACTTTACGGCGCCGTTTTCTAAAGAGGTTTTGCCTTGATTGCCCCAACTTTTTTCATCAATTGATACTCTTCCTCAAAGTTAGGGGTAAAGACCGCCAAGCCCAGCTGATCTTCTATTTCCGAAGGGGCCCAGAATCGCCCCTCATCAATCTCTTCCGCCTGGAGACGAAAAGGCCCCTCGTGTTTTAGCAGAAAGGAAAATACCAGCTCGCTCTCAAATTGGTTGCGAAGGACGTAACGGGCCAGAGGCTGCGGCTGAAAATTGCTGATTCCCAATTCTTCCAGAGCCTCTCTTTTCAAGGCGATTTCAACGCTCTCCCCACTCAGCACATGCCCGCCCACCGCGGTATCCCAGTACCCCGGAAAGGTGTCCTTGCTTCGGGAACGTTTTTGCAGGAAAATGTGACCTGCACGGTTCAGGATTTGAATATGGACCACCGCATGAAGCAAATCCGGGTTGCCGTGAACCGCCCTTCGCGGTGCTTTACCGGTTATCCGCCCTTCCGGCGTCACCAGATCAAACCATTCTTCCCCACGAATCTGACGCCTCTTCCACATGACACCGGCCAATTGTCCAACAAACATGAGCCCAAACAGGACCAGCAGCAAGCCGCCGCTGATAAATCCCCAGGCCGCCTCGGACAGGTAAAAGGCAGCATAGATGGTCAGGAATATATGAATCACCAAAATCCCCAGCATCCAGCGCATATTTTGGCGGATTGCCGCCTCCTGGACCGGCGATAAGCCAACCTCCCCCAAATAACGCCCCATCAGCCATTGGGCAACCGGAACTCGGGTAAATGCGCCGAGAACCAGAAATACGGCAAAAAATCCCTCCAGAAGCGCCGGCTTCAGCTTAAAAAACACCGGATTCTCTAACCACAGGGAAATTGCCCCCAACAATATTACCAGGAGAATATCGCCCAACACAAATTTTTCCAGGCGTCCTTCCCGCCAGAAAATCCAGAATAATTCCAGGACCCCCAATAAAACGGCGATTACCAGAGCAGGACGGATACCCCAGGCAGATTCGACAATCAGATAGGCAATTACGGGAAGAAAACCCCAGAACAGGGATTTGAGCAAGGCTTGATTATTCATCGCGGCGGCTCGAGGAACGGAACAATTTCCAGAGAACTATTTTTAAGGCCAATGTCAGGAGGTTAGGAAAATTCCGTTGGAACCGGACTCTCCGACGCAAGCTCAGGGTTTTCGGCAATGAGCTTTTCCAGTTTGCTGATCTCCGGATGCCCCTGCGGCAGGGTAATCCGGAACAATGCCAGCGACCCCTGCAGGGCATTGCGGGCATCCTCCACATTACCGGTAGCCAGGTAAACCCTGGCAACATTGATATAAATATGGGCAATGGCCAGATCCCCGGGACCAATTTTGCGATTGCGAATATCCAGAGCCCAGTAGAAATACTTCAGGGCCTTTTCGTAATCTTCAGAGAAATAAAATGCCCGGCCGATTTGTTCCAGCAACAGCCCCATAAAAGGATGCTCGGAACCGAGATAACGCTCGGCATTCTCAAGGGTGCGATCGATGTATCGCTTGGCGATCAGATGTTTACCCTGCTCAAAATAATTAAGGGCTATCTGCTGCAACATACTTGAGATGTAGGGATGATGGAGGTCCAGCTTACGCTCGATTATGTGCAATCCGCGCCGGCAACAGTCCAGCGCATCTTCAAACTGCCCGCGCTTCCGGTAAACCCGGGCCAGCTTCACCAGAACCGGCAGCATATCCGGATGGCGCTGCCCCAGCTTGTATTCCTGCATCCGCAAAGCCTGACGACAGTTTTTCAGGGCTTCCCCATAACTGCCCAGAGAACATTGCACATCCCCAAGATTGGAATAAAGCAGGGTGCGGGTGGGATTGTGCTCGCCGCGAAAAACCTGATTGACAATATCCAGGGCCTTTTCGATGAGGTCCCGGGCCTCGGCAAATTGGCCGCGCCCTTCCTGAACAATAGCCAGATTATTCAGGATCTCCGGCATCAGTCGCTGCTCTCCCATGGACTCGGCGATGCGCCGCTGTTCGAAGAAGTGATTGGTGGCTTCGTCATACTCGCCAAGCCGGTAATAAAGCCGTCCGATTTTTCCGAGCACGTGGAAATCGTAGAGGGTCCGGAAAGGAAACTCCCGGGACTGGTACTCGCGCTGCAGGTGGTGGTAAAACTTCAACTGCTGTTGCTTCTGATATACAAAACGACAGGGATCGGTATCGTGCAGGAGGTCCAGCAGGAAAAAACCGTTCCGGAAACGATAATCCCGCTCCGCCTCGAAGGAAAACAGACCGTTACGCCAATCCCAGACGTCAAAGTCGCCGCCGGAAAGTTCCTCGAACATATCCAGGGAAAGACTGAGCAGCAGGGGGCGTTTGATTTCGCGCAGCTCGAAGAGGCGCACATTGAGCAGTTCCAGCAAATCGGTGCCGTCTTTTTCCAGAGCCTTGTCCCGGGTAATGGAAAAGTCCGGAATATGAACCAACACTTCCGGTGGCAGCTCACCGATTTTTTCCATCATAAAATCGATGGGTCGGGTGGCCTTCTCCAGGGAAATTTCCTGACAGGCTTTGCCGAGGGATTTCTTGAGTAAGGTGCTGTTTTTTTTTAGGCTGGCAGGCTCATCATAGACGGCAAAATACAGGGCAAATCCGGAAGATTTTTCCAACCGGTTGCGAAAACGCTCCACCTCACTGGGCGTCTTCAATACCTGGCTTACCTTTAACCGTCCGTTTTGTCTGTTTATCATGTCCCCAATTTCCCTGTTCGGTTCAGGATAAACCCGCTTCCGTGTTTTTGCCTGAGGGCGGCGAAAATAGTGCCAAAGACAGTTGAATGGGCTATAAATCGCACCTGGTGCCCGATGTTACCTTTTCAGTATAGACTACAATGGCGCCAACATTGATGATAGGCATCAAGAACTCGCTTAAAAACGAATAATTAATCGCCCTTCAGACCCGAATTATCGACGCTTCAGGCTTTTTTCTTACCAAAATGCAGGATTCGCCTATTCTCCCCGGCCCTTCAACCATTCCAGGGTCTCCAGAACAGCACTGCGGGAATTGATTTCCATGATGAAGGGAATTCCCCGGCAATCCGGATGAGCCAGGATTTCGGCGTAATCCATCTTTCCGTGCGGCAATCCGAAGTGATCGTCAAACTGACCGTTATTGTTGTGAGCATGGATTTCGAACAGGCGAGGACGGATTCCCGCCAGATAGGCCAGCACATCCTGCTGATATAAAAAGGCGTGTGCTAAATCGTAGATTCCGCCCAGATTGGGATGATCCACCCGATCCAGAATGGCCAGATGACTCTCCAGATCGAAGATGACGTTCTCCAGGCCCTCCGGCGGCAGGTTCTCCACCGCGATTTTAACCCCCTTTTTCTGGCCGTATTCGGCCAGTTCATATAGGCTCTCGCACAGGTTGCGGCGCGCCGTTTCCCACAGGATCTCCTTGTTAGGGCTGGTCAGGAATTCCGGCAAGAGGGTTCCGCCGTGAACCACCAAAACCTCGGACTCCAGAAAGGAAGCCAGATCGATATAATCCCGGTAACAGGCAATATTGGCGTCCTTGAGCCAGGGATTCTGGGTGGCCAGGTTGATCTCGAAGTAGGTGGCGTGCATGGTATTCTTCAGTCCGGCGGCTCGCAGAATATCGCGGTAATAACGGACATCCGCCACCGGGGTCTGGCCGGGCACCAAAAATGGGGTTTCCGCCCGGAATTCCACATACTGAACAAAGGGATAAACGGCTCCCAATTGGGAAAGAATCTGAAAATCTTCTTTTTTGTTGAAAAATACGGTAATGCCATAAGCGATCGACAAGAGCCCAACCTCAACCTTTATTATTCCGAGATTTATCCGCTGTCGCTTTCTCCCTTTAACCGCCCCCTGAAAATAAGGTTCTCCGGAATATTATTCCGACACTTACCGGAAAATATTAGCCAATCGCAACAAAGAAGACAACTGTTTGTTTCCGGCAAAATCAATTTTACCGCAATGAGGCCAGTCATGCAAATTTTGCATTCGGGACTGCATATTTTGCGGCTTATTTTGCCTGGCCCCGGTCCGCAAAAATCAATTTTTATTGAGGTACAAGGACTGCAGCAGATACCGGCGATCCCCATCGGATATGGTACGGAATTTGAACTTCACGGCTTAGGTCCCGTTTTTCAGCAGGCGGGTTATTCTTGCGGCAAGTATCGCCGACCGCAATATCCTGTACGCTCCCCAAACCCCATCCGGAGATTTCATGAAATTACTGCCGCTTCCCCTACTGCTTTTGTTTTCCATGATTCTGAGCGCTCAACCGGATTATCTGGTGTGGCGCGGACCCAATGTGGGCGCCTTCAACGGCCGCAGCGCAGACAGCATCGCCGCTGCGATCGAGACCAACGGTTTTACGGCTTATATTACCGAAGATCTTTTTGATTTCGGGCAGGACCTGTCCATTTTCCGCGGGGTTTTTGTGGTACTGGGCATCTATCCCAATAATCACGTTATCGCCACCCGCGCACCGGAAGGCGCGGCGCTGGAAAATTATCTATTTAACGGCGGGCGACTTTACCTGGAGGGCGGCAATTGCTGGGACTGGGATACCGTTCTTCTGTCGGGTTTTAACCTGCATCCCCTTTTCGGCACCGAGCAACCGCGTTTGGCCCCGCCGGGACCGGACCTGAGCGGGATCGAAGGGGCGGGTTTGGTAGGGGAATTCAGCTTCCAGTACGGGGGCGAAGATAACTATATGGCCAAGCTGAAGCTGGTAGACGGGGAGGTGCTCTGGCGTAACGATATCAACGGGGATACCAGCGGGGTTATTTACGGCGGCTACGGCAGCGGTCGCTCCATCGGGGTGGTGCCCGGATTCGGGTTTCTGGACAGCAACGGCAATTTTACGCAACGCGACCTGATGGCCCGCTATCTGGAGCTGTTCAACCGGCGGGATCTGCCGGTTTTCCAACTGAGCCCCACTTCCCTGACCGTAACCCTGCAACAGGAGGAACGCCGCACCCGCAACCTCACCCTTTCCAACGGCGGCGGCTGGCTTTCCGACTATCTCAATTACACCATTTCTCCACAGCCCGCCCGGGATTGGCTGGTTATTTCTCCGGACAGCGGCGGGGTGCAATACCGCCGGCCTCTGAATGTCCAGCTTTATTTCGACGCCACCGGCCTGCAACCCGGCACGTACAGCACGATTCTGGAAATCCTCACCAACGATCCCGATCGCCCCCGGGAGACGGTCGAAATTACCCTGAATGTGGTTCCCCAGACCCGGATTTCGGTGGAGAGCCGCGAGTTAGCGGTCCAGATTCCCACGGAAGGCGCCGGTCTGGACACCCTGATTTTGCGCAATACCGGGTTGTCTCCCCTAAGCTACACCCTGAGCCGGGCTTTGCCGGTTAACGGGGATGCACCGGAGAACATCCTGCCCCCAACCACCTTATCCCCTTATCTGCCGGGCCCCTTTCCGGTCAGTATGGGTCGCGCTCCTCGCTTCCCGGAAGAGAAGATGTCGGAAAGTCCCACCCCCCAAATCTTCACCCAGCGCATTATTGCCCACAGCTTCGAGCAGGCCATCTTCAATCCTTACCGCACCCGCCTGGATCTCTCCGACACCAAAACCCTTCCGCGACTGGGCAACGACCGATATCCGTCGGATTTTGACAACGCCGGGGCTTTCCCGGCCCAGGTAGACCAGTCCTATTATTATAGCCTGGATAATGCCGGCCGTTTTCAAAAGCTGGATACCCTTTCCGGCAGTTTCGACTTTATCGCAACCCTATCCACCGGCAATTTTGCGGAAAAATGGACCGCCATGGCAGTGGACCCGCAAAACAATGTGATTTACGCGGTGGCCAGCGACGGACTCCAATCGTATTTGTATACCATCGATCCCGCCGGAACGATTGGGTATGTCGGAGAAATCGGTTTTCCCACCATTACCTCCCTGGCCATCGACGGGGCCGGAAATTTTTTCGCGGTGGATTTACTCGGCGATCAGCTGATCAGCATTCGTCGCGAGGACGGCCTGGGAGAGGTGATCGGCTCCTTGGGCTTCGACACCAATTTCGGACAGGGAATGGAATGGGAGCCGCGCAGCGACAGGATCTTCATGGCCGCCATCAACAACAACAATTTTAACGCGGAGCTGCGCTTGGTTAACCGGTTAACGGGCGCCACGGAATACCTCAGCGATATCGGCACCTCCCGCTTTTCCCAACTCGGGTTCCTGGCCTTCCCCGGCGGCCTGGGAGCAGGTCCCTGGCTTTCCTTCAGCCATAGCGGGGGCACCCTCGCCCCGGGGGAAAGCGACACAATCGCAGTCACCTTCAGCGCCAGCGGATTAACCGCAGGGGTTTACCCGGCGGATATTCGCATCACCAGCAACGACCTGAGCAATCCGGTTGTGCGGGTAGCCACCACCCTATCGGTAACCGGCAACGCGGCGCTAACCGTGGATGATTCCCTGGCATTCGGAACGATTGACCTCGGGCAAAAAGTCCGCCGGAAGGTGCGCATCACCAACAGCGGGGACGGGCCGATCGACATCACCGCCATTACCAGCACCAGCCCCCTCTACAATGTGCTGAACCAGCCCCCCCTCACGGTGGAGTCAGGCATTACCCGGGCGATTGAGGTGGAATTCAACCCCATCCAAACCGGCAGCTTTCCGGCCTTGCTCACCTTTCGCAGCGAGCGCCAGGAGAATTTCGTGGTTCAGGTTAGCGGAGGGGCCGTTTTTCCCGCCGCAATGGACCTGCTATCGGAAAGTTATTCGGTTACCCTGGCGCCCGGAGATTCGGCGGACCTGAACATTCGCTTTCGCAACAATTCCGGGCTGCCCGGGCGCCCCCTCACCTGGAGCGCTATTTTCAGTGAGGCAGAAGCGTCCCTTTCTCCCTCCCGGGTGTTTCCGGAAACGCAAGCGGCGCTGGTGGAGATCCCCCGGGAGCAACTGTCCTTCGGCCCTCCCCCACCGGGAAGCCGGCCCGATGGCCCTTTCCCCGAGCCGGATTATGCTTTTCGCAATCTTCTGCCGCGGGAAGCTCACGGCATTGAACAGGAAAATGACTACCGCACCGTTTTTTCCCTGAATACCCCGGAGGTGCTTCCCAACGAGGGCCCCAATTTCTCCCCGTCTTTCGAAGGAGCCGGGACGTTCGGGATTAACGACCAGTCTTTCTATTATCTGTTAACCGCGGGGAACGAGTTTTTCCGGATCGACACCCTCACCGGGCGCTCCACATTATTGGGCACCCCGGCTCCTTTTGGAAACGGGCATACCTGGTCCGCCATGTCCGCCGATCCCACCACCGGGGTCCTGTATGCGGCCAGCTCTTTCCTCAATTACGCAGACTTTTTTACCCTGGATCCGGAAAGCGGCACCGCCACTTACCTCGGGCGTAATTATCGCATTCCCGCCCTCATCGCCATGGCCTTCAATCCGGAAGGGCGGCTTTTTGCCTACAGTATCACCAGTCAACGTATGTACGAGGTGGACTTGAAAAACAACGAAGCCACCGAACTGGGTCCTCTGGGTTTTGGTGCCAATTTCGGTCAGGGTATGGCCTGGGACCACAATACCCAAACCATGATTCTGGCCGCCTTCGATGGCATCACCTTTACCGGGCAGTTGCGGGCCGCCAGTCTGATTACCGGGGCCACCTATTTGCTGGGGATTCTGGGCGAAATCGTGCCTGGAAACAATTACCAGCAGCTGGGATTTCTGGCCATTCCCAACCGCGCCTTCAGGTTCATGAAAACCGCCGGCGCAGACAAGGGCGTTCTGGATGCTGAAGCGGAGGGAAGTTTTAATTTGCGGGTTTTTGCCGGGGAGGTACCGGATACCACCTTCCGGGCCCGCATCCGCTTCAACAGCAACGATCCCGACCAACCGGCGCGCTACGTTTCGATTGCGGTAAACGTCGATGCTTCGGTGGGCATCTCCGATGAGCTGCCGCTGCCAAACAGCTTTTCCCTGGAGCCCAACTTTCCCAATCCCTTCAATCCCTCTACCGCGATCGCCTTTAACTTGCCGGAGCCGGGTGAGGTGCTGCTCACCGTTTTTGATCCTCTGGGTCGCAAAATCCGTACTCTGGTAGCGGGACAGCGCCCGGCGGGACGACATCAGGTAACCTGGACGGGCACCGACGAAAACGGGGAAACCGTGGCCAGCGGGATATACCTTTATCAACTGGTGGCGAGAGATCCCGCGTCCGGGCAGGTGCGCTTCCGGGATGTCGGGAAGATGGTCTACATGAAGTGAGCGCCGGCAGGGATTTGTCTTGGATCACCCCCGGGCATGCGGTTTTATCCTTAATTTGGAACAGATTCCGGGGATTTCGGACAATTACCCATCGCTTTCCCTGCTGACGGCTTCGCAGCGGTTAATCCGGGCAAGGCTGGAATTCCTTGCCCGGATTAAAAACGGGTTAATTTCAATGCATGAAGTTGTTTTTAGCCCAAATGATGGGTAGCTTTTTTGTAAATCCCGCCCATGTTTAGCTTCTTAAACATGAATAACCGTTCCCTGATTTTGCATCCTCAACCTGTTTATTATTTCCTACGCTGAGATATTCCGGCAATAACAAAGGCTAACCGCGATGAATTACCGGGCAATTTTCAGCAACTGGATTCCGGCTTTTTCCTAAACCTGATTTGGTTTGTTTGGAGGTCTTTCATACCGGCGGGGCCGATTCGGATCCCAAGGTGACCGGTTTGAAACGCTCAGGTTCTACCAGAAGGAGGCATATATGCGTTCCGGAATTATCCTTTCATTTCTATTTTTCCTTGCAGTTGCTTGTACCCCGCCTAAAATGCCGATCCCCACGCCGGAAGAGGCACTGGTGGCCAGGGGCAGAGACCTTTTCCTGAACGAAACTTTTGCCGGAAACGGGCGAACCTGCGGTACCTGTCACCCGCCGGAGAACAATTTCACCCTGGATGCGGCTTTTATTGCCGGATTGCCGCCCAATGATCCCCTTTTCGTTGCCGAAAACAACCCGGATCTCGCCAATAATTTTGAGAACCCCACCCTGATGCGGCAATTTTCCATGATTGTGGAGAATCTGGACGGGTTCGACAGCCTGGCGACCAAATTCACCATGCGCGGTATTCCCCATGTTTTGGGTATGCGGCACTCCATTGCCAGCCAGGACGGACCCAGAACGGGTTGGTCGGGAGACGGCGCACCCGGGGACGGTTCGTTGAAGTCCTTTGCAACGGGGGCGGTTATTCAACACTTCACCAAAACCCTCAATCGCGTCCCCGGCAGAGATTTTCGATTGCCGACTGAAGACGAATTGGTGGCGTTGGAAGCCTTTCAGCTTTCCCTGGGAAGGCAGGAAGAATTGACCTTGCCCCTGCCTCTAAAAAGTGTGGTAGCCTTGCGCGGCCAGGAATTGTTTAACTCCCCTGCCGAAGGGAAGTGCTTTGCCTGCCACTTTAATGCCGGCGCAAATGTTGCCCCCGCCCTTTTCGGACCGGATGCCTTGAATCTGAATTTCAATACCGGGGTTGAGGACCTGCCCGATCAGCCGGGAGACCTCACTGGAGAACGGATTCCCTTTGACGACGGATTTGGCATTCCCGGGGACACCACCTTCAATATCCCCTCTCTAATTGAATCTGCAGACACCGGTCCTTTTTTTCACAATAACGCCGTGGAAACCATTGAGGGTGCCGTCGCCTTTTACGACGGGGATGCCTTCAACGAATCTCCCGCTGCGCAATTGATCATCGCGGCAACCGGAACCGGCATAGAAATCGACGGGACCCAGATTGTGGCCATTGCCGCTTTTCTGCGGGTCATTAATACCCTGGAGAACATCCGGGAAACAACCGAATTACTCACCCTGCTGGTGGAAAACCGCTTTTTGGGAGGGCGAACCCCGGTGGAGATCTTAAAGCGGGCCGCCCGGGAAACGGAAGACGCCATCGACGTTCTTCGGGGAGGTGCCCTCCATCCCTTGGCGGTCAAGGATTTGAGAAAAGCGTATGGCCTAATCCAAAACGCGATTAAAGACAATTACAGGAACCAGAGAACCCTGTCGGAAGCAGCCATCAAAAGGCTCCGGAAAGCCCGGAGCTTCATTATTGAATAATCACCCTGGAGCCATAAAAATGAAAACGCCACACACCGCCTACCTTTGGGCAATTTTCCTCGTTATCTGCTGCCCTCCCCTGATGGGGCAGGAAGCAACCGAACAGTTCATTCCCATCGGCAAATCGCCGGGGCTTTCCGGTGTCACAACGGTTGTCGGACACATTTCCAGCCTGAGTATCGAGAACGAGACTATTACTGTAGCAGACTCGGCGGGCCAGACCTATTCCTGCACCTGCACGGCCAAGACCCGTTTCTGGAAGGACAGAAGCGGCCAGAACCAGTCCAATGTCGCGGGAAAATTATCCGACTGCAGCAAAGGGCGCCTGGTGGAAATTAAATTCGTGGATAACGACCGGGAAAAAGGGAAAATCGACTGGATCAAAATTAAAATAAGCGAATAATTAATTGGGAATTACGGACTGTTTCGGTTTCCACAATACAGGAGAATTATTTATGAATAACCGTTTAATACTCATCATAGCCCTTACGTTTCTGGTATCCGCATCCTGGGCAGACATCCGCCATGAAAAAGAAACCAGGATGAAGTTCAAGGGCATGATGGGAATGATGATGAAGCTGGCCGGTGCCAACAAACCAATCCGGTCGGTCGATTATCTGAGCGGCTACCGCTCCCGCTCGGATGCATTCGATGAGAAGGGAAAGCTGGAAAGCAGCAGCATTATCGATCTGGACGCGGAAACCATCACCCAAATCAATTACAAGGACAAATCCTACTCGGTGCTGACCTTCGAGGAATGGAAGGCCAAAATGTCCGAGGTGATGGACAAATACAAGTCCGAAAGCGCCAAAGCAGAAGCGCAAAGCGAAGGCGCGGAACATCCCGGGATCAAGGGTTCTTTCGACGTCAATGTGGAAAGACCGGGAGACACCCAGAAAATAGGGGGGCACCAAACCGAGAAGGTGGTGATCCTGATCGACATGAAAGGTGAAGCCGAACAGCCCGAATCCGCCGACAACATGGAAACCCAGGCTTTCGGTATGAAGGTCCGAACGGAATCCTGGGTTGCCAGGGACCTCAACAGCGACGAAATGCAGGCCTTCGGCAAAAAAATGGTGGAAAAGCTGGGAATGGTCCCCGGTGAAGGCGGCCTGGCGGACATTGTGGCCGGAATTCAACAACAAAATCCCCAGTTGGCCGAGGCAATGGAAACGGTTCAGGAAAAGATGAAGGACCTGGACGGCGTGGCTTTGAACGTTTATACCACCTACACCACCTGGGCCCAGGGCGACCAATCGGCTGATGCCGGGGATGCCGGCGAAGAAACGCCTAAATCAGTGGGGGGAATGTTCGGAAAATTCGTCAAGAAAAAGATGCAAGACCGCAACAAGGACAAAGCGGAGGAAGGGAGTGTTCTGCTGGAAACGACCACCGAAACCAAAGCCTATGATACCAGCGCTCTCTCAGCCGAAGTGTTTAAGGTTCCCGCAGATTTTACCCAAAAAGAGTGGAAGATGTAAATTCCTTTCCAGACCGTGTGTGGCATTGGGAAATCGGGTGATTTTCCAATGCCGCACCTCACCTAAAACGCGGTGGCAATGCTGATCAAAAAATACTGGTTGAGGAGCGGGTCGTCCTTAAAAAAATTAACGGTGGCCTTTTCGGTGATGTACCCCTTGATCCAGTGACTTTCCACCTTCACAACCAGGGGATCGCTGAACCGGTAGTTCAGGCTAATGCCGGTGGTTTGGTGAATGTCCAGGTTCATGCTTTCCGGACCGCCCGGGGTTCGAAAAATCCGGGGAATATTCAGATCATACCCTTTGATGGCCCCATACTGACCGTACAGGCTCCAGCGCGGGTTGAAACGATAGCCGGCCTGCAGGTAAAACAAATCCTCGTGCTGGCTCACTTCTTCATAAATGCCGGAGAACATCTCCCCGGTAAAAATCAGCGGTCCCGCTTCCCACTCCAGCGAGGCATTCCAGGTCCAGAATGTTCCGAAGGAGGTTCGGTAAACCAGTCCGAAGGTGGGGCTGTTTTTTATTTGCCCCACAAATCCCCCCAGACCGACCTTCAGGTTTCCCTCCGGAGAGGTGAGGATACTGTGGATGCCGCCACCTTCGTTGAAGGAAGCTTCGACGACAACGTGTTCCAGCTCCCCCTGAAAATTGGGGATGCCCATGCTCTCCAGCCAGGTCCACCCGCCCCCGAAAAGGGTGGTGCGCCATTCCCAGAAATTGGGCAGTTGCAGGGTGGTGATAAGGGCAGCGCCGTCCAGGGTTTCGCTGACGAAGCTGCCCTTGAGGTAAAAGGTATAAGGAACGCTGTAAAAGGGTAACACGATTCCCACATCGCGGAGCTCATTGTAAAAACCCATGGGAAGCTGCAGGCGGCCGAATTTGAGCGCGTAGTTTTCAGCAAACCGGTATTCGAAAAAGCCCCAGTCCAGTTCGACATCTTCCTCATATTCCATCAGAAAGCTCTGGCCGATTCGCTGATGGCTGAATTGCAGCACCAACCGGCTGCCGTCAGAGGCATGATAGGAAAACTGGAGGGCCAGATTGCGATAGTCGGTGGTTCCGGTAGTCGGCAAACCGACAAATTGATAATTTTGGGACCTCCCATAGGCCTGGGTCAGATGCCCGTGAATCTGGAATGGTTCCTGGGCCATTCCGGACAAAATCAAAAAAAGCAGGAAAAAGAAAATCCTCACCAACTTGCCCATGCCGTAACTCTGTTTGTTTCGATCCGCGTTAAAGCGCTATCCCGGTGCCGGTTGTTTTTCTTCAATTATCGAAAAAAAGGGGGATGAACTTTAAAGCGGGAAAAAGTCCCCGGATTTTCAGGAAAACCGGGGACTTTCAGCATTACGGCGGGGATAGAGAATTACTTCAGCAGGGTCATCTTGCGTTGTTCCAGATAGGAACCGCTGTGCATCCGGTACAGGTATACACCGCTGGCAACCTGTTCTCCCGCCTCATTCCGGCCGTCCCAGACCAGGGTATAACGCCCGGCGGGTTGATAGCCGTTCACCAATTGGCGCACCCGTTGCCCCAGAACGTTGTAAATTTCGATGGTAACCCGCTCCGCTGCCGGCAATTGATAGGCAATGGTGGTGGAAGGGTTAAAGGGATTGGGGTAATTCTGCGACAGGGCAAAGCTCTCCGGCAGCGCGGATGCCCCGGCAATGCCGGTTAGACGGGCCTGAATTTCCAGATTGTCGATGGCCCAGCCCCAGCCGGTCACGAAGGCGTCTGCAAACAGCCGGAAGCGGATCAGCACCGTCTCTCCCGCCGCGAATACCGCGTGCAGATCGAGCTGGCGGTTGCGCATCAGGGTTTCGCTTCCCGACGTGCCATTGTTATAGGCGGTCAGCCAGGCGGCATCATCGCGGGCATCGTAACCATCGGCAATGGGAATCCAGGTGCTGCCGTCCCGGGAGCCTTCCACGACCACATAATCCCAGAAATTGCTGTCCCCGAAGCGGGAGCCGGGGTCTCCCGGTTCCACCAGGGCCACCTCATCAAAGGCAATAAAGGCATCGGAGGCCGCCACAATAATGGGAATATTGAGGGTATAGGTGAGGGTTGCCGCGTCGGCATAGGGATGGCTGGTGTGAATTGCCGTTCCGGTGAAGCCGCTTTGGGCGCGAACCTGAAAACCGCTGCCGGTAAAATCGTTGCCGCTTTCGAAATCCGTCACATAACTGGCCTGCGGGGCGGCAATGGCCACTACATCAATGGTTTTCGACACCGAGGTATACACCGTTCCGGCGCGATAGGCATTAACCTGCACGGTCAGGTTTCCGCTGGAAACAACCGGGAATTCAAACAGGGTATCCAGGGGAGCGCCATTTCCGGGAATCGAAGCCGCCGGGGTCCCGTCGATAACCACCTGACTGGAATCGTAGGCGGAACGCAGCCCAACCCCCACCGAAAGGTCCCCGGAAGGTCCCTGAAACAGCTCTTTGATCAGGGGGTTGAAGGTCTGTCCGCGGGACAACCCGGGGATATTAACACTCCAGATGCCGCGCCCGTGGGTGGCCAGCACCACTTCTTCCTCGACATGGGTCATGGCCCAGATCGCCACCGCGGGAAGCCCGTTGTCGGCATAATGCCAGCTGGCGCCGTTGTCCGTGGATTCGAAAAGCCCGATTTCCGTGCCCGCCCACAAGGTATCCGGGGTATGGGGCATCACCAGCAAATCGTAAACCGCAACGTCCGGAAAACCGTTGGTGCTGATGGTATCGGTGGCAAAACCGGTAATGTCCTCCCAGGTTTGCCCGAGATCGGTGGTGCGGATGATCTTGGCTTTTTGGGCAAAAGAAAACATCACATAGGCGGTGGAATCCTCGGTGGGATGGGTGGACAATCCGCTGATGGTGCCTGCGGCGGCCGCCCCGTAATCGTTGACCGGCGTAAAGGTCAATCCCCGGTCGGTGGAAACGTGAATATCGCCTCCGCCATCCATCCGCGAACCGGCCCAGACGATATCCGCGGTGGCCCGGGAAACCCTGATGTCCAGGAAGGAGCTGATGCTTCCCCAGGTGGAGGAGGGAATGCTGCGCAGGCTCCAGGAAGCTCCGAAGTCCGTGGAGCGCCACACCCCGCGGCGTCCCACGGCAAAGAGCAGGTCCGGATCGAGATTGGTTTTGCCGATTTTGGTGATAAAGGGGGCGTTACCGGAGCCGGTATCCCCCAGCCCGTCGGTAGCGCTGCTATAGCTGATCCCCCCGTCCAGGGAGCGGGCCAGACCGTTGTACTGCGAACCGCCGATCACCTTCAGCGGATCGTTAAAATGCCAGGAGGTTTCGTAGCCGTCCCCCCCGATCTGAAAAGTCCAGGGAACCTGGGCGTCGCTGTTTTCCGGGGAGCGCCAGGTGCCGTTGTCCTGCATGCCGCCCACGTAAGCACTGGCCCCGGGTTTCTTGTCCACCCCGTAAAACTGGGAAGTGTTCATCCCGTCGGTGGGTTTGAGCCAATTGCGGCTGCTGTCCTGAGAAACCCCCAGCCCCCCGTCGTTGGCGTTGAGGATCCGGAAAGATCCGCCCTGGCGGGGAATAATCATCAGGTTATGATGGTCCACGTGCACCGGTCCGGTGGAAAGCTGACTGGTGCTGCGGCTGGTGCCGTTGACGTCAATCTGATACAGACGCACCCCGCCCACGTAAAGCCGGTTTTCGTTGGTGGGATGCACCACAATGGTATTGTCGTACCACCCCTGCCCGGAGAGCCAGTCCGGACCACCGGGCTCGCTGGTCAGTTGCCAGCTTTGGGCGGCATCCCCGGTTACATACAGTTGGGTGGGACTGCCCTCCATGGCGGCGTAGATTTTGGCGGGATTGCTGGGCGAAACAGCCAGTTCGAAACGCCCCGTAGCGGAGCTGATGCCGCTGCTGGCGAGGAACCAGTTATCCCCGGCATCGGTCGATTTCAATACCCCTTTTTCGTCGATGGCCGCATACAGAACGTTGAAGTTTCCCGGCGTTTCCACCAGTTGCAGCACTTTCTTGACCCGCCCCCCGCTAATGCTGGTTTCGTTGTAGACTTCCGTCCAGGTCTGCCCGCCGTCGGTGCTTTTGAAGATATTGGAGGTATTGGAGACCCCCAGTTTGTAGCGGCCGGCGGTGGTGGAGGCCAGAACAATGTCGGGATTCTGGGGATCGACCAGCATCCGCGAGATATTGTTGAATTTAGGATTGTCGGCGGTGGCGCTCAACTGGAACCAGGATTGCCCGCGGTCGATGCTTTTGAAAATGCCGTCCCCGTTGATCACGTCCACACTGAACATACTTTCCCCGGTGCCGGCGTACATCACGTCCGGGTTGGAGGCGCTCATCACCACCACCGAAACCGCCAGGGTGGGCAGATCCGGGGTCAGATTGATCCAGTTGGCCCCGGCATCCTCGGTTTTCCAGATCCCTCCGCCCACGCTTCCGACAAACCAGGTATTGCCGGTGGGATCATCCGGGTCCAGCACCAGTCCGCGGGCCCGCCCGCTGACGTTGGCCGGTCCGCGCTCCACCCAGGGCAGGATATCCCCGCCGGTTTTACTGGCGCTTCGGGCTTTCTGCAGGGCTTTGAGCTTGTAATTGAGGGGGTATTGCGGCCGGGTTTCCCCTTCCGGAATGCGCCTTTCGTAAAGAATTCTGGCAAACTCATCCGGTTTTTCCGCTTTGGCGTAACCGGCCCGGCGCCGCTCCATTTTGGCGATTTGTTCCGCAACCCGGATGCCTTCCGGGGATGCGGGATCGAGATGGCGGCGCAGTTTGAGCAGCTTCTGGTAAGCAATGCCCTCCTGCTCCCCCATTTCCGGCATACTGCCGGTGCTTTCCACATTTTCCCGATGCTGAAGTTGCCAGAATCCGATCGCAGCACCGAGCAAAAGCATCAGCGCTAAAACCTTCAGGGCCTTTTTCATAAAATGTCCTCGTTGTTTGAATGAGACGCCTCATTTATCCCGGCCGCTCCCGGGGCGGGTTCCAAATTAGAGACTCATGTTACGCAACCAAACCCGTTCTTGTTATTGA
>JAGRBF010000169.1 GCA_020434205.1 Calditrichota bacterium
TGGGGAGTGCCGCGGAGAGCGAACAGCGAACAGCGAACAGCGAACAGCGAACAGCGAACAGCGAACAGCGAACAGCGAACAGCGAACAGCGAACAGCGAACAGCGAACAGCGAACAGCGAACAGCGAACAGCGAACAGCGAACAGATTAATTAGATCTTGCTCATCGCTTATCGCCAACCCGAGCGATCCACCTGGCAATAAAAACACTCCCAATCACCCCGGGCAGAAACCAATTCCAGATGCCCGGCAAAATGTCATTCACCACAAAAAAGGCGGTGGTGGCCGAGATATAGCCACCTGTCATTTTGCCGAGGTGCAGCTTGAGCCAGCTTTTTCGCAAATGCGCCGGTTGTTTGAAAAGCTGAAGATCCCGGATGCCAAAAACGAGGCCGGCAGTCCCGAAAACCGTCAGAACCACTTTGATTCGTCCTGTCAAAAAGACCGGCAGCAGAATCATGCCCATCCCAGTAATGATAATAATCCCTGAAATGAGGCGGTCGATCAACAGAGAAGGGTCCTTGCGCTTCAGTCTCAGGCTGCGGAAGCCGCTGATCAGGAAATAGGCGCTGAAAATGCCGATTGAAAAAAGGAAGGGGTTATAATGATTGGGCATCAAAGCAAGGCTCAAAGCCAGCGCCGCGGAAGTTAGCATGGCATAGAAAAAAACCTTGCCCGATTTTTTATGAAGCGCGCCGCCTTTAGCCACCGTCAGCGCCACCGCCCCGCTCAGCAGGGCCAATCCACCCGATCCCGCATGAGCCATAATCAATATTTGGATATACGTTTCCATTATTATGGGTCCCCGGTCCAATGGTTTATAATGCTATTAAAACGCAGCCGTTAAACATGCCTGATATCGTCAGCTGTACCATGGTACCCCCATACCCTCACTCTCGCAGCGCTTCCATCAGGATCCGGGCCACCTTCTCGGGCAGTTTGCCCTTCCCGGTGAGGTCCTCCAGGCTGGCCTCTTTGATGCGCTTCAGCGAGCCAAAGGTCTTCAGCAGATGGGTTTTGCGATTGGGACCGATGCCCTCAATGTCGTCGAGGGGGGACTTGAGCACGGATTTTTTGTGCTGTTTGCGGAAATGGCCCAGGGCAAAACGATGCGCTTCGTCGCGAACCTGCTGCAGCAGTTTTAATCCCGAAGCCCTTTTGGAAATAATGATGGGGTCCTGCCGTCCCGGCACGAATACTTCCTCCAGTCGTTTGGCCAGGCCCAATATCGGTTGGTTCTCAATGCCCAGCTCCGCAAGGGCCTGAACGGCGCTGCCCAGCTGCCCCTTGCCGCCGTCGATCAGGATCAGATCCGGGAAAGGCTCCCCCTCTTCCAGACGGCGTTTGTAACGCCGGAAAACCGCCTCGTGCATCATCGCGAAATCGTCCGGGGTGGATTTACTGCGAATCTTGAAGATGCGGTATTCGCTTTTGCGCGCCCGCCCGTTGATGAAACACACCATGGAGGCCACTGCGTCGGTGCCCTGAATGTTGGAGATGTCGAATCCTTCGATGCGGATGGGCGGCTTTTCCAGAGTGAGGTGTTTCTGCAGATCCTCAACGTTGAAGGCGATATGGTCGTTGCGCTGGAATTTCTGCAGCATCAGCTCGTCCAGCAGGAATTTGGCGTTGGTGGTGCAAAGTTTGACCAGCTTGTGTTTGTCGCCCTTCTGGGGCACCGCCAGCTCTACCTTGTATCCGGCTTCCTTGCTGAGCCAGTCCTCAATCAGGGTGTGTTCGCTGGACAGTTCGGTGGACATCAGGATCTGGCGGGGGAGGTAGTCGATTTTCAGGTAATACTGCTTCAGAAAGGTTTCCAGAATTTCCCCGTCCGGATTTTCCGCCACCGCACTCAGGTAGAAATGCTGGCGTCCCACCACCTTGCCATCCCGGATTTTGAAGACCACCCCGCAGGCGTCGTCGTCTTCCCGGGCGATGGCGAAAACGTCGCGATCCTCAAGATCTCCTAAAACCACCTTGCGCGGCAGAAAATTGAACTCCTCAATCAAATGAATCTGATCGCGGATGCGGGCCGCTTCCTCGAAATTCATCTCCCCGGCCATACGGGTCATGCGTTCTTCCAGCTCCTTAACCAGATCGCGGGTTTTGCCCTTCAGAAAACGCTCCACCTGGTTGATCATGTCCTGGTATTCGGCCTGACTCACCAGGGCTTCGCAGGGGCCCTGGCAGCGTTTGATGTGATAATCCAGGCACAGGCGCACCTTGCGGGCGGCAATCACCTGATCGTCCAGGAAAAACCGGCAGGAACGGATGGGGAAGATCTTGCGCACCGTCTTCATGATGTGGCGCAGGTGTTTGACCTCCGTATATGGCCCCAGATAGCGGGACCCGTCTTTCACCAGGGTGCGGGTTACAAAAACCTGGGGGAACGGTTCGTTGGTGATGCGGATGAAGGGATAGGATTTGTCGTCCTTGAGCACCACGTTGTAGCGCGGCTTGTGCTCCTTGATCAGGTTGGCTTCCAGAATGAGGGCTTCCACCTCGGAATCGACCAGGATGGTGTGGAGATTGGCAATGTGCTTGACCAGCCGCTGGGTTTTGGGGTCCAGATTGCGGGGATCCTGAAAATAATTGCGCACCCGGCTGCGCAGGCTTTTGGCCTTGCCGACGTAGATCACCTTGCCCTGGTTGTTGTAATACAAATACACCCCGGGTTCGGTGGGCAGGTTCTTCAGCTTTTCTTCCAACTGCGGATTTTTGGCGCTCATGGTTGTATTAGGGTTACAGGGTTAGTCGGCTTCGCCGAAGAGGTGTCGAAGTGTCGAAGTAATTTACACCCATACCCCGAAACCCCGACACCCCCACACGCGCTCCGCCGCAGGCGCTTACCGCCACACATACGTTCCCACCGCCCCGGCATTTAACTGCGAGTGGATGGCCTTGTTTCCCATAACGATGTTAAAAGATGCCGGGCTGCCGCCGTTGTTGAGCACAATAATCACCGCTGCACCGTCCGGGGTAAGGAATGCCACATTGGGCAAATCGCCATTGCTGGTGGAAGAAATGCGCCGGGAACCCGGGCGCACGAATTTGGCCGCATGGGCAATAATGTAATAAGCGGGATTGCGGATAACGTTATCACCCTCGATGGTTACCGCTCCCAGGCATTCCGTGCAGCCTCCCGGGGTATGGGGATCCTGATTTGAGTCGGCGGCCAGGTTCCATTCGATCACCGCTTTGGCCCAGTTGCGGGAGGCCCCGATGATCAGCTCCCGAACGTGCCAGCGCAGATCGTTGGGGAAATTGCCGGGGGCCCCGATCCATTGTTCGGTAAAGTAGAGGTTTTTGTCCGGATGGGCACTGTGAACGGTGCTCAGGGCGCTGATGTCCCCGCCGTAAAGGTGGAAGGCCGAGCCGTCTACGTAACCCCGTGCCGCCGGGTCGTTGAGCACCTCAATCGGGTAATCCGGATTATCCGCGTTGTGATCCCAGACGATAATCTTGGTCTGCAAACCCGCCCCGCGCAAAGCGGGACCCAGGCTGTTTTTGATGAAAGCGGCCTGCTCGGAAGCCTGCATCACCATGCTGGGATTATTGCCGCCGTGCAGGGGTTCGTTCTGGACGGTGATGGCGTCGATGGGGATCCCTTCCGCGGCCATGCCCTGCAGGTATTTCACAAAATACAGGGCATAGGTGTCGTAATATTGCGGACGCAAACTTCCCCCGATACTGCTGTTGTTGGTTTTCATCCAGGTCGGGGGAGACCAGGGCGATCCCAGAATTTTGATCTCCGGATTGATCAGCAGAATTTCCTTCAATACCGGGATCAGGTAACGCCGGTCCGGGTCCAGAGAAAATTGATCCATGTTGAGATCGCTTTGCCCGGCCGGCAGGTCGTTGTAGGAAAAAACCGCCTCATCCAGGTCCGATGCCCCGATGCTGACCCGCAGGTAGCTCACCCCGATCTGATTGCCGTCCGTGCCGAACAGGTTTTTGAGAAGGGTTTCGCGTGCCCCTGCGGACATGTTATTGATGTGCAGGGCGCTGCCCCCGGTGAGGGCAAATCCGAAGCCATCCATGCTTTGATAGGTTACCCCGCTGTCCAGGGAAATATCCTGAAAGCTGCTGATCCGGCCGGTGTTAACCCCGCCCTCTTGTTTGGCGAAGCGGGCGGTGCTTTGGGGATCGCTGAGCCAGAATTGCAGGGTGCCGTCGCCCTCCTCCGCGGGGGTGGCGGACTTGCCGCAGCCCATCAGAAATTGGACAAAAAGGACCAGGGTTATTCCCCGGAATAAAAGGTTGCTGTGGTGGACAAACGGGCGGGATAACAAGGATTTAATCCTCCATAAGTGCATGAAAAATAATATGGTAAAAATATAACCCGGGCCGGGCGGTTATGCAATGGCCTTCCCCCTCAGTTCCGGGAAAAGGCGGGATTTCGGGAAAAGGCGGGTCAGGGCAGGTCGGTTCGGCAGACGGGTAAATGCAGTTTGAGGTCCAGGCTTTCCGGGGAAATGCGGATCTCAACGTTCGCTTCCAGCTCCCGGACGCAGGTGGCCAGGAAAAAAGTATCCAGTCCGGGAAGGCCGGGGCCGTGCGGTTGCTCGGGGGAAATGCGGATTTCCGCCGGGGCGGCAATGTTGTCCGGGAGGGCCAGGGGACCGGTAATGCTCAATTCGATGCCCCCCAGGGGCTTTTGGTAATACCCCCGCAGGTCCATCTGAAACTGCTCCCGGGGCAGCATCAGCTGCCGGAAAAAGCGCAAACTTTCGGAGAGAATACCGCTGAGGTCCCAGTAGCTGGCGTCGAATTGCGGTACCCCGAAATTATCGGGTTTGCTGACCGCCACCTGGTGCCGGAAAAACTTGTCGTGCGCCAGAAAGGCCAGCTCCACCTCAATAAAGCGGTCGATGCTGATCGGCACATTTTGCCGGGTGTTCTCATGGTCAATTTTGAAGGAAGAGTTGAAGAGAATGTCCCGCATGCGATGGCTGGCTTTGATGATCTCACCGAGATCCTCAGCCTTGGGCATTTGGCGGTGCAGCATCTCCGCCCGGCCCATCATGATCCCCAGGGTATTGGTGATGTTGTGCAGGAGTCCTCCCAAACGGGTGGCCTGGAAAAAAAATTTCTTGGATTCTTTTACGCTGATGCCGCTTTCCGGGTGGGAAAGGGGATTGATGATCGCCATCAGGCGGGGGGGAGAAACCTGACCGTTCCGGGAGAGCCAGAAGGTCGGCAGGTAGGCCAGTTGTCCGTCCGGCTGTTTCCAGAAAAAGGGTCGGGAAGCGGCCTGACCCGCCAAAGAAAAAATCTCTTCGATGTTATTGATATTGTTGGGCTTGAGGAAGTGCTCCGTCAGGTCGAATGCCGCCAGGTTTTCCGAAGACCAGCCGAAAAGGCTGTGCCCGTTGTGCTCGACCTCCATCAGCTTTCCCTCGGCGGAGAGCGTTAACTGAACAAAGTGGCCGAGCCGGCAAAGTTGCTGGCTGGTCTGATCGGGGAATGTCATTCTCAACCCATCCCGGAATGAAGGTTTAACCGGCCGGAGGCCGTCTGAATTGATGCGATTGATTGAAGATTATCGGTTGGAAGTGGTGATGACATAAGCGGCGATGCTTTTTCCAACCGCGTTTGCGTTTCTCACAGTACTGAGAGATTGGGGGATGGGGTGTGACGAACATCAAGAACTTTTGAGCGGAATCCCGCCGGGGGAATCAATCTTCGCGAACGTAGACCGGAACGGCGCTGCAGGGTTCCCCCCAGAAAATGCGCTTGGCGTGCGGTGCCAGGTAAGCGGCCAGCATCATGTAAGCCCA
Source organism: Calditrichota bacterium (assembly GCA_020434205.1). GTDB lineage: Bacteria > Calditrichota > Calditrichia > RBG-13-44-9 > J075 > JAGRBF01. The sequence continues at coordinate 5,779 of JAGRBF010000169.1, forward strand.
GGTGGGAATGGGAACCCGGTCGCAGCCTTTGATAATCACCTTGGCGTCGCGGTATTGACCGGCCCAGTCGATGGCGGCGATTTTCTCCCGGAAGGAGGCTTCCCGGATGATCCCGTTATCCAGAAAATCCATGATGTCGATGTGCTGCGTTTTGGCGGTGATGACGTCGGGCATTGAAATACCTATACTGGATTGATGGTTGATTCCTGATTGTTGATGATTATCGCCTGAGGCTATGCGTCTTCGACGCGTAATGGGGTGTGGGAGTATCGGGGTGTCGAAGTATTGAGGTGACGGTATAGGGGCGTAGCGTTTTTACCCCCACACTTCGACACTTCGATACCACCATACCCATCCGTCTTCGCCGAATAACCATCCAGCAATTGTTTCTAGGTCGAAAAGGACTGACCGCAACCGCAGCTGCGCGCGGCGTTGGGATTGCTCCAGGCAAAGCCGGTGCCGTTGAGCCCGTCGGTGAAGTCGAGTTCGCTGCCGTTGAGATACATGGCGCTGAACACATCCACAAAAATCCGCACCGTTCCGGCCTCGATGATGTGGTCGTTGGGCAGCGGTTCCTGCTTGAATTCCATGTAATAGCTAAGGCCCGAACAGCCGCCGGATTTTACCCCTACCCGCAGGCCGGCATCTTCGGAAAGCCCTTCGGCCTTGAGCAGCTTGGCGATCTGCGCCGCCGCCCGCTCGCTAATTTTGACGTTTACATCCATTCCAATCATTTCAATTCCTCTGCATTGGCTGCGGTTTGGGAAATCATCGACCCAAAACCGGACTTCTTTTGTCGGATTTAAAATAACCCATAGATAACCCCGAATTCAAGGGGAAAATATCTGGAT
>JAGRBF010000170.1 GCA_020434205.1 Calditrichota bacterium
CCAGTGTTTCAAATCCGCCACATCTGCAACAAGTCTGCATTTCCTGCATTTTTTGCGTAGCCAACCCTTCAAACACTTGTAATTGCCCGCTTGCCGTTTCGCAAAGCAGGATAGCTATGTTTTGCCCAAGCGACTATCGGGAGAGACAACATGATGCAGCGAATGCAGCGGGGCAGAAAACGGGCTTTGGTGTTGAGTGGCGGCGGNNGCGCGGGGGTTGGCCCACATCGGGGCTCTTCAGGAATTCGAGGCGGCCGGAATCCGGTTCGATTTAATCGTGGGCTGCAGTTTCGGAGGGCTCATCGGGGCTGCTTACGCCCAGGATCCCAACGCCATGCGGATTCTTCAAAAATTCCGCGATGCCCTGGGCGATCCCCGGATCGCCCGCCTGAACAACAGCTCCCTGAAAGATCATTACGAGGTTGAGAAGCCCGGCGCCTTTCGCAAAACCCTGAAAACGCTGCGCAGTTGGGTGATGCTCAATTATATGGCCGCCCGCCAAAGCGTGGTTTCCCATGAGTTGCTGGAAATCCTCCTGGCCCGGGTGCTCCGGCCGGGGGACATCCGGGATACTGTTATTCCCTACGCCTGCAATGCCACCGACCTGGTGCACGGCGAGGGGTTCCTCTTTAACGAGGGTGATATTCAGCGGGCCCTCCTGGCCAGCATGTCCGTTCCCGGCTACTTTCCCCCGGTTGCTCATCAGGGGCGCCTGCTGGTAGACGGAGCGGTTACCTACAACCTGCCCGTTCGCTTTGCCCGGGAGCTGGGAGCAGAAGAGGTGGTCGCCATCGACGTGCATCCCAAACTCCACCACATGAACAGTTTTTCCTCGATTTTTGACATCATCGTGCGGGCCAAAATGATCACCGGAAATATTCTTTCCCGCGAGCATCTGTATAGCGGGGACATCCTGATTCGCCCGGAGGTGGCGGATTTACACTGGTATGAATTTCATCATTTTGATCGCATCGTGGCGGAAGGGCGGCGGGCGGCCCGGGAAGTCCTCAATGGCCAGTCTCAACCGTCCCAGCCGGCTGCGGCCCCGGCCGCCTCACTTGCGGCCCCGTCCATAGCGTAGGGACAAGGTCGCCACCTGTTTTGACCCGTCTCCAGTCTCCAAACGCAAAAACCCCTGGTCCCGAAGGTTAAACTTCGGGACCAGGGGTTTTTGGTATACCAAATCGATTGTGCAGACAGATTAGCCCAGGAATGCCCTCAGAGCGCGGCTGCGGGAAGCGTGGCGCAAACGGCGAATGGCCTTTTCCTTAATCTGGCGCACCCGTTCGCGGGTCAGGTTAAAGCGCTCCCCGATCTCTTCCAGGGTCAGGGGATGTTCCTGTCCCAGGCCGAAATACAGGCGAACCACTTCTGCTTCGCGTTTGGTGAGGGTTGCCAGAGCCCGTTCGATTTCGATTTTGAGCGATTCGCTCATCAGGTCGGAATCCGGAGGGGGCTGATGATCGTTTTGGATCACGTCCAGCAGCCGGTTGTCCTCACTGTTGCTGAAGGGGGCATCCATGGAGAGATGCCGGCCGGAAATTTTGAGGGTATCGGCCACTTCAAAATCGGTCATATCCAACTGCTCGGCAATTTCGCTGGCGCTGGGTTCGCGCTCAAATTCCTGTTCCAGAGCGGAATATGCTTTTCCGATTTTATTGAGGGCTCCCACCCGGTTAAGGGGCAGGCGCACCACGCGGGATTGTTCGGCCAGGGCCTGAAGGATCGATTGGCGGATCCACCAGACGGCGTAGGAGATGAACTTGAATCCGCGGGTTTCATCAAAGCGTTTGGCTGCTTTTATCAGTCCCAGGTTGCCCTCGTTGATCAAATCGCCCAGGGAGAGTCCCTGGTTCTGATATTGTTTGGCAACGCTGACCACAAAGCGCAGGTTGGCTTTGGTGAGTTTTTCCAGTGCTATCTGATCGTTTTGTTTGATTCGCTGCGCCAGTTCGATTTCTTCTTCCGGCGTCAGCAGGGGAACTTCCCCGATTTCCTGAAGATATTTGTCCAGCGATTGACTCGCACGGCTTACTGAACCTCTTGCCATTCCGTTAAAGACCCCCGATAGGGTTTGTTGTGATTACTTCAATTTCCTTAATAAACGGCCCCGAAAACCACGGGTTCCGGTATTTCGGCGTATTCTCGGATACCGCTGCCCGGCGGTGAGGTAACCACCCGGCAAGTGCTTTGCTATCATCGGACTTCCCCGCCGTTATCTTAGAATAAACGCGGGTTTTCGGCAATAGATGCGCAGAAAAGCCAGAATCAGGCATCTTTATAAGATAAGCGACTGCAAGGTAGAATTGAAAGAAGTTTTTGATTTGATGAATAAAGAGAGGCTTGTGTTACCTGAAAATGACTGAAATCAATTTTGGGAGATATATTCTGTTAACGTCACCAGGGTGCCCTGGTCTGAGGATTCGATTTCCACCTCGTCAATCAGGTTTCTCACCAGAAAAACCCCGCGCCCGCTCTGCTTCCAAAGGTTCTGGGGATCGGTGGGATTGGCAATTTTATTGGGGTCGAAGCCTTGTCCCTGGTCGCGAATCTTCACCACAACCCGGTTGTCGTGGTAATAGGCGCCGAGGGTAACCAGCTTATGAGGATCTTGTTTGTTGGCGTGAACGATAGCGTTGTTGACCAGTTCGGTAATGGCTATAGCCATATTGTCGCTCTGGTCTTCTCCCAGACCGGCGCGCTTACAAAGGTTGACGATGAAGGCTTCCACTACGCTTAAATACTTGAAATCGCTGGGAATAATGAGTTCTTCTTCTACGTCGCTTATTTTTCGCGTTTTGCCTTTCATCCTCAGTCAATCTAAATTTATAAAAAAATATAGATAAATCTGTTATATGATACAACGGTATTTTTGTCCGCCTCGTACCATTGTATTCGAGGACGGGTTTGTTCCCGGGTGCCGCCAGGCGCCGCCGGGGTCAACTCCGTAAGGTTTATGGGTGCTAACGGCAATTTCCCGGGCAAAATGGAATTGTCCCCCGGGCTATTGCACATGAACGCCACTGCCAGACTCCATAAAATTATTGAGCCAGATTGCCATTTGGTGCAGATTTCTAGTTTCGACGCGGACGGTATTGGACGATCATTAATCCTATGGTTAAGCGATACTTTAAAAGGCTTGTTCCCATTTTTGGGGTACTCTGGGTAGTTACCTACTTCGGCAACGACGTGCTGCGCCGTTTCGAAGGTGACGCCGCCAGCGTCAGCACCGGAACCGTTTCCGGGGGCAACCTATCCAATGGCAAGCGACTGCCTTCCGCCGGCACCAACTTCCACGTCAATTCGCGCCTCTCCGCCCTTGTGATGGGCAACTACGTTCACGAAAAGGTCCGCGATCTGATTCTGGACGCCTACGACAGCCTCAGCGTGATCCTCCCCAACAAAAAATTTATCTACGGACAGGCCGGGGGAAACGGCATTTTCAGCCCCAGAAGCAACGGCATGTCCATCGACTTCATGGTGCCGGTCATCGATTTACAGGGCAACTCAACAACGTTACCGATTTATCCCTGGAACCAGTTCGGCTACGGAGTCAAATTCAACGTTATCGGGAAACGCAGCCCCTATCGCATTGACTTTCAGGCGATGGCCGCCCATATCTTTATTCTCAACAAACTGGCCGCCCAACATGGGATGTCCGTCGCAAGGGTCTTCTTTGACCCGGGGCTTCAACCCATTCTGTTTCGCACAGCCTTTGGGGCCAAACTCCAGCAGGAGATCAATTTCCCCGGAAAGCCGGGCAACAGCGCTCTGCCCTACGACAATCATTACCGGGTCGATTTCAGCTTTTCAACGGAGAGCGTGAATGAAACCGTCACGGGTACCGACCAGAATAATACCGCGAAGAACTATCGGTGAGGAAACGATATAGTTTCCGATCTTTTTCTCCCAGAGCTTTGCCCCGCTGGCAGCATCAATGCCATATAATTTCCCCGCGTAATCCGCCGCTAAAATCCGCCCCCCGATCATCACCGGCGAGGACCAGCTCCCATCGTCCAGAGCCGTTTTCCAGAGCAATTTGCCGCGTTTTTTGTCCAGGGCATAGAGGTAACGATCATCCCCGGTAAAAACGACCTTCTCGCTGTCGATGGCGGCGGTGGAAAAAACCCCTTTCTTACCCGTGGGGAAAAACCACCTTTTGCGACCGTCCAGGCCGATTTTGTACAAGCCGCCGCTGTTTTTGGTAAAGTCCTTCTCCACCCCGATGTAGAAGCTGCTGTCCGAAACGTCGATTACCGGGGTGCCGTCGGTGTCGTCCCCGGTGCGGTAGGAAGCCAGCAATTCTCCGCTGCGTTTGTCCAGAATCCACACCTCGCCGCTTCCGGTTCCCACCACCAGTTTATTGCCGGCAATCGCCACCGAGGATTCGATCCCCACGTAGGGTTTTTTCTTCTTGCCGTACACAAAATCCGAGGTGGGAGCCTCTTCCGGATATTGCCACACCCGGTGAAACTCCGGATTCAGGCTTAACTTGCGAACGTACCCGTCCTCCCCACCGATATAGACCAGGCTGTCGCCTTCCACCGCCGGACTGCTGTCGAAATCGTAGGAAGCGCTGGAGGTCCAGATGGCGGTGTCGCTGTAGACGTGGCGCAGGGTGTAGCGGTTGAGAAAATGAACCGCATTGTCCCAGGCCCCGAAGGTCAGATACAGGCCCGCCATGGCAGGAGAACTTTTGATAATGTAGAAATTGTCGGGGGATTTTTGCAGCAGGCGGCCGCGTTCCAGATCGAGCTTGTAGGCATATCCGTCCAGCGCGGTAAAATAAACCACCCAATCGCCCATTTCCCGGTCGACAATGGGCTGACCGGTCCACCCCAGGCCCTCCCAGGGATAAATGGCGTTGGCGGTTTCCGTTTTACCGGTGCGGAATTTCCAGAGGGTTTGGGGGGCCCGGGCGGGGATTTCCCCGTCTCCGGCGTAAGTGCGGGTATTGTTGCCGCGAAACTGAAGCACCCCGGTTTCCCGGGCGCAGAGGCTCATCGCGGGCAACAGCAAAACCGCCAGCCATAATAAAGTCCGTTGTCGCTTTTTCACCAGAGGTATTCCCCTCTCCGCAGCCCGAAGCACCTGTCAGGCCACCGGCCGTCCGGGCGCTACATCGCCGTCTGCGGTTACAATGATCAGGCGGCCGTTATCCTCCACGGCCAGCAGCATCCCCCGGGATTCCACCCCGCGGATCACCGCTGGTTTGAGGTTGGCCACCACCACCACGGTTTTGCCCACCAGATCCTCGGGCTCGTAGGAACCCGCCAGGCCGGAGACAATCTGGCGCTGTTCGGCTCCCAGGTCCACCTTTAGCAGGAAAAGTTTTTTGGCTTTGGGAATGCGTTCGGCCGCAATTACCACGGCAGTGCGCAGGTCGGCCTTTTTGAAATCCTCAAAGCTGATTTGAGGCAGGGGCGGTTCCGCATTTTCTTTCTCCGCTTTGGCGGCGGCCATGCCGGCCTGAATTTTGGCCAGATTTTCGCTTTCCACCTGAATCACCTCATCTTCGATTTTGCGGAAGAGAATCTCCGCTTCACCGAGTTGATGGCCTACCGCCAGATTGGCGCCGGTGATGCCATCCCAACCGGCCCCCTCCGGCTTCCCTTTCAGGTTCAACATTTCCCAAACTTTGGCACTGGAAAAGGGCAGAAAGGGATTCATATAAATCGCCAGGGCGTAGATGGTCTGCAGGCAGAAATGCAGGGTGGTGGCACAGCCTTCCGGATTGTCCTTGCGGGATTTCCACGGCTCTTTGTCGTTAAAATACTTGTTGGCGAAGCGGGCCAGCTCCAGAAATCGCTTCTGGGATTCCTTGAACTGAAAGGCATCGACGGCCTCCCCGACCCGCTCCCCGGTGGCGCGGATCAAATCTACCAGTTCCCGGTCCAGCGCGTCCGTGGGTCCGGCAGGGGGAACCTTGCCCTCGTAATACTTGTGCACAAAAGTAAAGGTGCGGTTAACGAAATTGCCCAGAATATCGGCCAGCTCATTGTTATGGCGGGCCTGAAAATCGCTCCAGGAAAAGTCCGCATCCCGGGTTTCCGGCATATTGCTGGTGAGGGTGTAGCGCAGGGGATCCGGGTCGAAGCGCTCCAGATAATCGTGCAGCCATACCGCATAATTGCGGCTGGTGGAAAACTTGTTGCCTTCCAGATTGAGGAACTCGTTGGCCGGAACGTTATACGGCAGCACAAATTCGCCGTGGGTCATCAGCATGCCCGGAAAAATCAGGCAGTGGAAAACGATATTGTCCTTTCCGATAAAATGGACCAGGCGACTTTCCTCATCCTTCCAATACGGTTCCCAGGCATCGGGATCGCCCTTGGCAATCGCCCACTCCTTGCTGGCGGAAATGTAGCCGATGGGGGCGTCGAACCACACGTAGAGCACCTTGCCATCCACTTCCTTGCCTTCGGTTTGCGGGGTATCTCCGGGAACGGGAACTCCCCAGGGCAAATCCCGGGTAATCGAGCGGGCCCGCAAGCCGGCATTAAACCAACTGTTGATCTGCCCCAGCACGTGGGTCCTCCATTCCGGATGGGAGGCGATCCACTCTTCCAGATCCTTCTGGACCTTGTCCAGCGGGAAATACCAGTGGGTGGTTTCCTTGAGAATCGGGATGGCGTTGGAAATGGCGCTGCGCGGGTTTTTGAGATCGCGGGGACTAAGGGAAGACCCGCATTTTTCGCACTGATCGCCATAGGCATCTTCGTACCCGCAAATCGGGCAGGTGCCCATCACAAACCGGTCGGCCAGAAAGATCCCCGCCTCCGGGTCGAAGAGCTGTTCTTCGGTTTTTTCCTCAAAAAAATGTTTCCCGGCGATGGTCCGGAAAAAATCCTGGCTGGTGTTTTTGTGGACATCGGAGCTGGTGCGTCCGTAATAATCGAAGGACATACCCAGCTTGCGAAAACTTTCCTCAATGAGGGGATGGTAGCGGTCCACGATATCGCGGGGGGTTACCCCGTCCTTGAGGGCGCGGATAAGGATGGCCACCCCGTGCTCGTCGGACCCGCACACATAGAGGGTATCCCGACCTTTGAGGCGGCAGTAGCGGGCGTAAATATCACCCGGCAGGTAAGCGCCGGCCAGATGCCCCAGATGCAGGGGACCGTTGGCATAAGGAAGGGCGCTGGTAATGGTATAACGTTTGGGTTCGGACAAGAAAGCTCCTTTGATCCTTTGATCCTTTGATCCTTTGATCCCTTGATCCCTTGATCCTTGGATCCTTTGATCCTTGGATCTTAGGATCTTAGGATCCATTCTTTTGATCTTCGGATCAACTTTGTCTCAAGACCAAAAAAATAGCCCATTCCGGGACAAAAAGCAATGTGCTTTTAGCCTCTCAGGTGGCGATGGAGGGCAATGGCCAGGTCGGTAAATATCAGCTGGGGATTGTAATTGCGGGGATCATTAATCGCCTGGACCGCCTTTTCGATATCCCAGACAATGGCGGCGATATCCGCATTGGCGGTAAAGCCCATAAAACGTTCCAGGGTGGTTAGCTGGTCGGCGTTGTAGAGGGGCTGGCTTTTATCCGGGTTGCTGCGCAAATGCAGCAGATCCTGAAACCACAGCAGCAGGAACCACAGCAGCAGGCGCGCCTCCTCCAGGTCCCGGCGGGCGGTGGTGGCTTCGATAATCTGCATAATTTCCTGTCCCCGGTGCAGGAGGACCGCCTTGCGCAGGAAATCGATGGCGTTGTCGCGAATTTTGATGACGTCGCGGTTCAGGAAATCAAAGGCCCTTTTCAGGTTAAAGCCGGAGAGGCGCGCCAGGGACGGCAGGGTTGCCGGGTCTGCTTTGGGGGCATGGGCTTTGAGAATATCCACCAGGGCCTGCTCTTCCAGGCGTGAGAAACGCACGGTCTGGCAACGGGAGCGGATGGTGGGCAACATGCGGTGGATATTGGCGGTCACCAGAATCAACATCAAATTATCCGGCGGCTCTTCCAGCAGCTTGAGCAGGGCATTGGCGGCTTCGATGCGCAGGGTGTCCGCCTCGCTGATAATAAACACCTTGCGGCGCCCTTCATACAATTTGAAGCGCGCTTCGTGCTTCAACTCGCGGATGGTATCGATACCGATAAAGGTATTTTTGCCGCCGAAATCGGCCCGTTTATAGGGATTGGCGGCAATTTCCCGGCGGGCATCGCGGAGTTCGTCTTCCTTCAGATTGCTCTGGGCCGGGGTGGGCAGAATAAACTGCACATCCGGGTGCTGCAGGTGGCGCACCTTGCGCACCACGGCATCGTTGGGGTCCAGACGCCCCTGATCGTCCGCGCCGTTTACCAGCTCGGCCATTCCGATGGCAAAACGGGCTTTTCCGCAGCCCTCCGGTCCGTGCAGGAGGTAGGCGTGGGGCAGTCGCCCGCTCAGGAAAGCCTGCATCACCTGATGCTGGGCTCCCGGATGGTGCAGGGAGGGATCGAAGCTCAGCAATGTTTCCGCTGCGCTGCTCATTTTTCCGGCCCTCCCTCCGGTTGCTGGGTGGAAACCACCAGGCGTTCCACGTTATTGGAACGGGCAATTTCCATCACGCTGACCACCAGACCGTGGTGCACCTTTTCATCCGCATTGATGATCAGGGTTTTTTCGGTGGCGTTTTCCATGGACTTGCGAATCTGCTCCCCCAGTTTTTCCAGGGAGGTGGAATCCGCCCCCAGAAAAAGTTTTCCCTCGCCGGAAATGTTGAGAATCGCCTTTTCCACCCGCGCCACCTCGCTGGTTTGCGCCTTGGGCAAATCCAGCTTGAAGCCCGGCTGCTCCAGAAAGGTGGAAGAAACTACGAAGAAGATGATCAGGATGAACAGCACGTCGATCAACGGGGTGATGTTCAGCACCGTTCTTTTGTTTTTGGGCAGGGTCAGCTTCATGAAGTGCGCAGGTTTAGGTCGACGTTTTCGTTGGAATTGGTGCGCATGCGCACGATGGCGTTCAGCAGGTTAAGGGCGTGTTTTTCGATATCGAGAATCAGGCTTTCGGAGCGCGAGGTAAAGTAATTGAAGGCGATCAGGGCCGGGATCCCGACAAACAGCCCTGCCGCAGTGGTGATCAGCGCTTCGGAGATACCCCCGGACAGCTTCTGGGCCTGACCCACCCCGATGGACTGGATAACCTCGAACACGTCGATCATCCCGATTACCGTTCCCAAAAGTCCCAGCAGCGGGGCTATACCGGCAATGGTTTCCAGGATATTCAGCCCGAAATTGAGGCTGCGAACCTGCTGGCGCCCTTCGTCTTCCACGGTGGCGCGCAGCTCGTCCAGGGGCAGGTCCCGATTGCGCAAACAGCTCATCAAAACCCCGGCCATGGGATCCTTGCGGCTTTCGCAGACCGAATGCAGGAGGCGCAGATCTTCCGCGGAATGAATTTTGGGGATGATGCCCACCAGCTCCGGGATCACAATTTTATTTTTTCTGAGGCTGACCATTCGTTCCAGGGCCACCCCAAGGGCAACCACCGAGCAAATGGCCAGGGGATACATCATGATCCCACCTTTGGCGAACAGCTCCAGCATATTGACAAAATTCCTTCGCGGTTATCGGGGCAGCACCGGCCGGTGCCCCGGGTAAATGAGTCTGCCGGTAATTTCCAGAACCTCGTCGGGAAAATGATCCGGCAGGGGACGAAACGGGAAAACGCTGACGATGGCGTTGACGCTGCTTTCCTGCAGGGAGGGGTGCCCGTGATGATCCAGCACTTCGTAGCCCAGCAGTTCTCCGGCGCGGCTAACCCGGAAGCGGATATCGGTATAGCCGTCGATCAGCCCCATGTGATAAGCCGCGGGGGCAATCCAGACAAACAGCAGGCGCCCCTTAAAGGCCTCCATCCAGGGCACATAATCCCAGTTAACGGTGCTCAGGCGAAAATTCCCCATTTCAAAGGGTTTTTCGTTGGGTTGAGCGACCTGTGCCAGCCCTTTCTGAAATTCGCTGGCGGGACGCTGAACCCGGGACTCGGGGCTGCCGGTCAGCACATTCTTGGAAAACACTTTCTGGGCGCCGCGGCTCTGCACCTCTTCCTGCCCGGCACGATCCGCCAGGGCCTGAGGATCGCTGGTTTTCTCCCCGGCGGCCTGCTGTTTTTCCACCGGGACATCGGGAGCGGCGGCAGTGCCCAGTTCCCGGGCCTCCGGGGCGGCGGAACGGGAATTTTTATCGGCGAGCAGTCCGAACTCCGGCTTCTGCTCATCGGCATTTTCGTTCTCCACAAAGGGAACCTGATCCGGCAG
>JAGRBF010000171.1 GCA_020434205.1 Calditrichota bacterium
GCCCAGAGCGATTACGAAATGTACTATGATTTCCGGGAGCCGGTCAGCAAGATCGTGCCCCACCGCATCCTGGCCATCAATCGCGGAGAGCGGGAAAAAATTCTCTCCGTTTCGGTGGAAGTGGATAGCGATCGGGTGATCGCCGATATCGAAAAAATGGTGATCGAAAATCCCCGTTCCATTTTTGCCGAGATGCTGCGCCTGGCGGTTTCCGACAGCTACAAGCGCCTCATCGCTCCGTCCATTGAGCGGGAAGTGCGCAGCGAATTAACCGACGGGGCGGATGAACACGCCATCTCCACCTTCGCCACCAATCTTAAAAATCTGCTTCTGCAGGCCCCGGTGGCAGGCAAGATGATCATGGGCATCGACCCCGGATTCCGCACCGGCTGCAAGGTGGCCATAATCGATGAAACCGGCAAATACCTGGAAGGGGAAACCATCTTTCCCCACCCGCCCCAGAACCGGGTTTTCGACGCCAAGGACACCCTGCGCGATATGATCGAACGGCACCGGGTGGACATCATCGCCATCGGCAACGGTACCGCCTCCCGGGAAACGGAATCCATGACCGCGGAGCTGATCGGGGAGCTCAAGGCTGAGGGCCTGGACCGCGAACTGTTTTACATCATCGTCAACGAGGCGGGGGCTTCGGTGTATTCCGCCTCCAAGGTCGCCAAGCAGGAATTTCCCGACCTGGACGCCAGCATGCGCGGGAATATCTCCATCGCCCGCCGCCTGATGGACCCCCTGGCCGAGCTGGTGAAGATCGATCCCAAACATATCGGAGTGGGGCTTTATCAGCACGACGTCAACCAAAAAAGCCTGGAAGGGGCTCTGCACAATGTGGTGGAATCGGCGGTAAACCGGGTGGGTGTGGACCTCAACACCGCCTCGGCCAGCCTGCTGAAATACGTGGCCGGACTTACCAGCCGCACCGCGGAGAACATCGTTAAATTCCGTGATGAAAAAGGCAAATTCCGCCGCCGTGAGGATCTGCAATCGGTGACCGGGGTAGGCGAAATCGCCTTCCAACAGGCCGCCGGATTCCTGCGCATTCCCGATGGGGAAAACCTGCTGGACAACACCGGGATTCACCCCGAATCCTACCAGGCGACCCGCAAGCTGCTGAAGCGTTTCCGGCTGGAGGAAGATCACGGGGCCTGGCGCCAGTTAAAACAATTGATCCGCCAGGAAAAAATCTCCCTGTCCTCTCTGGCCCAGGAAGTGGGGGTGGGGGAACCGACCCTGGAGGATATTCTGGCCGATCTGGAAAAGCCGGGACGCGATCCCCGCGAAGAAATGCCGGCCCCCATCCTCAAAAGCGATGTGCTGAAAATCGAGGACCTCAAGGAGGGGATGGTGCTCAAGGGCACGGTGCGCAACGTGGTGGATTTCGGGGCATTTGTGGACATCGGCGTCAAGCGGGACGGGCTGGTGCACATCAGCGAAATGGCCAATCGCTTCATCAAAAATCCCCATGAGGTGGTGGGGGTGGGGGATGTGGTGAGTGTCCGGGTGGTGAGTGTCGATCACGAAAGGGGCCGGGTGCAGCTCTCGATGAAAGTTTAACAGAGCTGTGATTGCATCCCCGGTTTTTGGGGCCTATATTCCCCCCGCAAACCCTTGCGAGGAAATGCCCATGGACCAGTTAAGGGAAGTGATTTCGGATATTACCGAAGGTTTGGCGATTGAGCTGGAGCTGTTGCTGAACCAACCGGTAGAGTTAAGCGAGTTTTCCCTGGGGGAAGATCAGCCCGGGGACGGCTTTATTCTGAGAGCCGCCAACGGGGATTTCCATTTCCACGTAAAAACGTACCTGGTAGATGAAAAACACGAGGTCAATCTGCTCTATATCGACGAGCTAATGCCCTCGCCCCGCCAGCAAGCCATGCAGTATGCCACCGTTCACGCCGGGATTCTGAGCGCCATTCACATCTTTAAGGTTGTGCAGGAAAACATCGTGGTGGATCGGCGTGCGGTGGATCCCTTCGAGGTGGAAAGCGCGGCTTTGTTTGTTTTTGATGATGACTCCCATTGGCTGCTTTATCCCGGCGCCGCAGATTCCGCCAAAACGGAAATTGCCACCGATACCGATTTTATCCTCGATACCATCAACGAGATGGGGCTGGTAAGCAGCCGCATGCTCACCCTCCTGGAACGCGCCTGATACAAGCCGCGCTGCTGCGCGGGCGCAAAAATACGATAGTATGAGGGGAAGAAGCAGGGAGAAATGGCTGGATGGTTCTCTCCTTTGGCGAAGTCAAATAACCCTTTAACCATCCAACCATTTAATCCATTTCCTTTCACGGCCTACCGCCTACCGCCTTACCAGATTTTCACCCGCTCATTTTCCGCAATAAACATGGGATCTCCGGCCTTTACCTCAAAAGCCCGGTGAAATTCCGGCATGTTGGCCAAAACCCCGATTACCCGGTATTGGCTGGGAGAGTGCGGATCGGTGAGCAGGCGCCGGCGCATTTCGTTTTCCCGGTATTTGCGGCGCCACACCTGGGCCCAGCCCATAAAAAAGCGCTGCTCGCCGGTTAGCCCGTCGATAACCGGGGCCGGTTTTCCCTTCAGGGAACGCTGATAGGCGTAGTAGGCGATGGTCAGGCCGCCCAGATCGGCGATGTTTTCCCCGAGGGTCAACTCGCCGTTGACGTTCATGGAATCGATGGGGCTGAAGGTGTTGTACTGGTCGACCATCACCTGGGCGCGCTGCTTAAAGGCCTCCCCATCGCTTTCCTGCCACCAGTCGCGCAGGTTGCCGTCCCCGTCCGATTTGCGGCCCTGGTCGTCGAAACCGTGGGTCAGCTCGTGGCCGATAACCGCTCCGATCGCCCCGTAATTGACGGCGTCGTCCGCTGCCAGATTAAAGAAAGGCGGCTGCAAAATAGCGGCCGGAAAGACGATCTCGTTCATCGTGGAACTGTAATAGGCGTTGACGGTCTGCGGGGTCATAAACCATTCGTCACGATCGATCGGCTTGCCCAGTTTGCCCAGCATCTCCTGGTAATCGAAGGTGTTGGAACGTTTCAGATTGCCGATCAGATCGTCCTTGCGGATCACCAGTCCCGAATAATCTTTCCACTTATCGGGATAGCCGATCTTGGTGTTGAATTTCCCCAGTTTCTCCACGGCGGCGGTTTTGGTTTCCGCGCTCATCCAATCCAGGCCGTTGATGCGCTCTCCGAAGGTCGCCCGGACGTTGCTCACCAGATCCACCATACGGGCTTTGGCTTCCGGCTTAAAATATTTGGCGACATAAAGCCTGCCCACCGTTTCTCCCAGAGCGCCTTCCACCACCCCGATGGCGCGCTTCCAGCGGGGACGAATCTGCTCGATCCCGGCCAGGGTGCGTCCCTGAAAATCAAAGTTGGCGTCCACAAAATCGTCGCTCAGATAGGGCGCGGCGCTGCTGAGCATATGGAAGGTGAAGTAGGCTTTCCAGGTGTCCAGCGGGGTTTCGCCGTAGATAGCGTCCATCTTCTCAAAATAATCCGGCTGGCGAACCACGATCTCCGTGGCCGCGGTGGCCCCCATCGCCCCCAGATAACCGTTCCAGTCGAAATGGGGCATTTTGGCGTCCAGCTCCGCCACCGAATATTTGTTGTAGGTGAGGTCGCGGTTGCGGTTTTTGGCGCGATCCCAGTGGTGTTCGGCCAGGGCGGTTTCCAGGGCCATAATTTTTTGAGCCTTTTCCACGCCACCTTCGCTGCCCGCCAAAACAAAAAGTTTTTCGATATAGGCCAGGTAAGCCGAGCGAACCTGATCGAATTTTTCCCCTTCCGAGAAGTAGTAGCTTTTATCCGGAAGGCCCAGACCGGCCTGGCTGACGTAGGCGATGTATTGTTCGGATTGTTTGGCATCCTGGGAGACGTAGAAAACAAAGGGCAGCTTAATGCCGTGCTGGGTGTATTCCCCGGCGACCCGGATCAGGTCGGCGCGGCTTTGGATGGCGTCGAGGGCGGCCAGATCCGCCTTAACGGGGGCCAGGCCCAGTTTGGCGATGGTAACAGTGTCCATAAAACTTTTGTAGAGATCCCCGATCTTCTGCTGATCGGAACCCGCGCTGGCATCCTTGCTGTTGCCGGCTGCTTCGATAATCTCCTTCAGGTGAATCTGGGCGTTGTCGTAGAGCACCGTAAAAGAGCCGTAATTGGACTTGTCGGCGGGGATTTCGGTATTGTCCAACCAGGTTCCGTTGACGTAGCGGTAGAAATCTTCCTGGGGTTTTACCCCGGTGTCAAAATTCTGGCTGTCGATCCCGGACTGGCGCTGGGCCATACCGGTAGAGGCCTTTTTGGCGGTGCTCATGCCGCTATCCGACATCTGCTCCACTTTGCCGGAGCTGCAGGCAACTGCCAGCATCAACAACAACAATCCTGCAAAACGATACATTGATTCTCCTCTCATTCGTTTACCCCCAGGTTACAATGGGCATTGGGATTTGCCGGGAATAATTTCCCGCAACCGTGAAAAGTTCCGGTGTATCCTGGTGTCCAGGTGGTTCAAAAACAAACATGTATACTGATCTTCCCCGGGAATGCCCCGGGGAGATTTGCGGAATGCAATATTCGGTAGGTTAATGGCAGAATCCAGGGACGGTTCAGCCCAGGACTTTGACCAGAAAGTAATTTTTGCGACCCTTGCGCAGGACCAGGAAACGCCCTTCGATGGTGTCCGCCCGGGTAATGCCCTGGTTGGGATCGTCCCATTTGCGATTGTTGAGCGAAACCCCGCCCCCCTGCAGAAGGCGCCGCGCTTCCCCCTTGGATTTGCAGGCCTGAACCTCTACCATCAAATCGGCCAGCTGCATGCCTTCTCCGTCGAAACGGGAGGCCGCGATTTCCGTGCTGGGGACATCCTGAAAAATATCGGCAACTTCCGCGGCGCCCAGCCCTTCGATGTCCCCCCCGAAGAGCACCTCGGAAGCCCTTTGGGCGGCGCTCAACGCCTCCGCACCGTGCACCACCTCCGTTACCGCTGCGGCGAG
>JAGRBF010000172.1 GCA_020434205.1 Calditrichota bacterium
ATCGCCCAGGGTATCCCGGCCAAATTGCCCCAGATCCCGCATCTGAGCGGAGAGGGAGCGATCCCCGGTTTGGTAGCCGATATTGTCCATGGTGCTGACCATCAGGGTAAGGCGCGAGCCGATATTGTCGTGAAGTTCCCGCGAGATGCGCAGCTTTTCTTCGGAGAGGCTGCGCTCCACCTCGGCCTTGCGAAGCTGGTTTTCCAGGCGCAGCTCTTTTTCCAGCTGATTCTTTTTGAACTGCTGATACCGCCACAACCAAATCCCACTCAGCAGGAAAAGCAGGAGAAGCACCCCCATCGCCATCAGCTGGGCATTGCGCTCCCGGATTTTAAGGGAATTGCGGGCAATCAGGTGATCCTTGCGCTCTGTTTCGAAGGCCACTTCCAGCTCAGCGATGCGTTTGCGACTCTCAACATTCACCAAACTGTCCTGAAAAGCGGCCCGTTTTTTCTGGTTCGCCAGGGCATTTTGGAAATCGTGTTGTTGCTCGAAAATGACCGCCAGCTGTTCATAACAATAGCCTACCAGAAACGTATGGGCGGAAGCTTCCGGCATTTCGATGGCCTTGCCGTAGCGCTCGATGGCCGCCGGCCAATCCCCCTTCTTCTGGTAAAGATCCCCCCACTGCACCATATTCACCAGCCGTCCGTAATGCCCCGCCTCCCGGTTACGCAGATCGTCGGAACGGGTAAGCAGTCGGGTCGCTTCCTCAATTTCACCTTCCTGCAGGGCAATCCCGGCCAGGTTATTCAGACTAAAGGGAATTCCGATGGAATCCTTCAGGGCTTCCTTGAGGGTCAGGGACTGCCGGTAGAAGTAGCGGGCGCTATCCGGCTTGCCCCCCATCTCCTGAAGCACCCCGTAGTTGTCGTAGAGGGCGCACAGGGCCGGCTCCAGGCGGAATTTCTCGGCGATGGCAATCCCCTCCCGCATATATCGCCGACCCTTTTCCAGGTCGCGGCGCTTCATCTGATATCCCAGATCCCCATAGGCCCGGGAAAGCTCCGGATACATAGCCTGCTCTTCGAAAAGGCGAATGGCATGGAGGTAATTTTCCACGCTGCGGTCGTATTCCCCCTGCATGTAGAGGGTCAGACCCAGATTCATCAGGGCGCGCGCTTCTCCGGCGGGATACCCCAGGGCACGGGCCTGGCGGGCGTTTTCGGTATACAGGGCGTTGGCGGAATCGGGATGGGAGAAGATGAAGTCGTTTCCCAGGGCATTAAGGGAATCCACCCGGGCGGTTTCGGGGATAGCCCATAAAATTCCGGATAATAACAGGAGCAGGAAAAAATAACGCATCATCAGGACCCGGTTGCGATGGACGTTTGGCGGAGCCACAATGGCCCGGCGCCCTAATCATCGGATAATCCGGCGTCCTGTTAAGGAAGCAAATCAAAAGCCAGGAGGGTTTTACCAGATCACCGGATGGTGTCAATCTACACGGTCCGGGCCAATCCGGCGTGATGCATCCGGAGGGATGTCCCTGAGAAAAATTTAATTTTTTACCATTTTCCTGGAAGAAATTTTCCGGTGGGAGACAAATGATGTGACCTTACGCGCCAGGACCATTTTCCGACCATAAACCGCGAAATCCCGAGATCGCGAAAGTCTTTATAGTCTGCTTTTTGCCAGCGACAGACCTCACCGCACTACGGCTGAAAAGGGTAGGTTGGGGTACCCGCGGACTTTTCCACTTCCGCAGCCCGGGTTATCACGGCCAGGGTCATATCATCGCTTTGCGCGGTATTGCCGGTATGTTCTCGAACCGCCGCCAAAATGGCCCCGATCAGTTCCTGGGAGGAAAGGCCCGGATTGTCCATAATTACCGCTTCCAGGCGTTTTTCCCCGAATTCCTCCTCGTTTTGGTTCATCGCCTCGGATATGCCGTCCGAGGTAATCACCACCCGCTCTCCCGGATTCAAAGCCACCGTCTCTTCCTCATAACGGCAGAAGGGCACAAAGCCCAGCACCGGGCCGCC
Source organism: Calditrichota bacterium (assembly GCA_020434205.1). GTDB lineage: Bacteria > Calditrichota > Calditrichia > RBG-13-44-9 > J075 > JAGRBF01. The sequence goes on from JAGRBF010000172.1 coordinate 1,986, forward strand.
GGTACTCAGGCGGCGCAGTCCCCGACCGGACACCAGATAGGGATTGTCGTGACCGCCATTGCAGAAGGACAGGGTGGATTTCTCAACATCTACCACCCCGTAAAAAAGGGTCACGAAACGATCGCTGCCGGTGCTTTCGTAGAGCAGGGTATTGGCATTGCGAATACACTCTCCCGGCGAGGTGATGTTGTAAAATTGGCTGCGCACGGTGGCCTGAACGTTGGCCATCAACAAAGAGGCGGGAAGTCCCTTCCCGGTGACGTCCCCAACGCATACCGCAATTTGTTTGGGGTGATTTTTGTGGCAGATAAAATCAAAATAATCGCCGCCGACCTCACTGGCCGGGATGCTGTTTCCGGCAAAGTCAAACCCCGGGGCCTGGGGAATCTGGCGGGGCAGCAGGCGCTGCTGGATGTCCGCGGCGGTCTGCATCTCCTCCTGCATCAGGGCCAGGGTTTTCTCCTGTTCCCGCAGCCGGGCATTTTCGATAATCTGCCCGGACTGAGAAGCGATAATGGAGAGCAACCGCTGGTCGGCTTCGCTGAAACCGGAGCAATCCCGCTTGTTGTAAGCGTTGATAATCCCGATCAATTCCCCTTTTACCACCATGGGCACACTCAGCAAAGAGTGAGGGGTATCGTGGCGCCGGTCTCCGGTATTAAATCGCAGGTCACGGGACAGATCGTTCACCAGAAGCGGCTGGCGGTAGCGTAACATCCACTCCTGTAGATGGTCATCCATGCGGAAGGAGAAATCTCCGTTGCCACTGTCCCCCTCGCGGATCATGGTTTGGAAATCGTTTTGCTTGAGACAATCGTCCAGCAGCAGAACCGCCGCCTGCGCGACCCCGATATGGCGGACAATTTCCCGGATCATCATGGAAATGATGTCCTCAAGATGCATGGCGGAATTGATGGCGCTGGAAATTTCGTTAAGGACGGATAGCTCGGCCACCGCCCGCTTCAGCTCCTGATTCTCGGAGTAGAGTTGTTCGAAGGTTTGTTTGGTATTCATAGGATGGTGATTGTTGATAATTGATTGTTGATAATTGATTGTTGATAATTGATTGTTGATAATTGATTGTTGATCATTGATTGGTGACGGGATCCTTTAATGAATCTGTTCGTTGGATTGCTGGCTATTTTAACACAGAAAGACTAGTAGTCTGTCAAGTGTGCTTATCTGGTTGTCGCCTCTGGACCGTCACCCCGGTATGCTTTTGGGCCGGGGTACATACCCAACGTCCCGATGGATCCTGGCCTAAAGATTGCCGGGATGACGAACAGGACTTACTATAATTGACAGTCTACTAAAAGGCTTTTGGTCAATTGTTGCGCAACAGAAGT
>JAGRBF010000173.1 GCA_020434205.1 Calditrichota bacterium
AGGGCTTTTTGGCGGGGGGGCCAGTTGGCGTAGAAAACATCCACCCGGACATGGCGGTCGTATTTCAGGGCATAAGAAGCGCCCAGCAGGAACATGACGGCAAAAATATGCCAGGAGAGTTCTTTGGCGGCGATAAAGCTGTTGGCGGCCAGGCTGGTTAACACGTCGAAAACGACGGTCAGCACCAGCAAAACGGACAATACATTGACCACATAGCCGCCGCCCTCGACCAGCGCCTCCACCGTCCGGGAAAATCGCAAAAGCAGTTTGTTCATCATCTTTTCCTGTGGCACTTAACGAAGCGAAAATAAGCAAAAGCGGTCAAAAATGGAAGAAAAAGCGTGGGGAAAAAGGGGGAGGCCCTATCAAAAAAAAACGGCCCCGTCAAAGGACAGGGCCGTTTGCCACGATAGGCTGAGGAAAGATTATTTACTGCGTTTGATGCTGCAGCCAAAGGACTTGGTGCGCGCTTCGGAAACCGGCTTCCCGGCCAACACTTCCGCAAGCGCTTCCTGCAGATCCTTGCGCCGGACGTGTTTTTCGCGCTGGGAGTCGTCAATTCGCCCGTGATAGAGGATCACCCGCTGGGGGTTAAGCACATAAACCTCCGGGGTAAATTGAGCGCCAAATTCATCGGCGACCTTATTGTCTTCGTCGCGCAGAACCGTGTATTTGATCCCTTTTTCAGCCGCATACTGGGTTACCGCCGGCAAATCTTCGCGCCGGTTGGAGAAAACACCCACAAACTCGACATTTTTACCGGAAAATTCGTCAAAAAGTGCCGCAATGCGTTCCACGTAGGCGTTGGACACCGGGCAATCGATGGACATAAAGATAACCACAATCGCTTTTTTGCCGGAGAATTCCCCGAAACTATGGTTTTTGCCGTCATTTCCGGGCAGGTTAACGTCCGGGGCGGTCTGCCCGGGCGTCAGTTGGGCAAAGGCCCCAAGGCTAATAAACATCAGGGCTAACAGGGTTTTAAGCAGCCAATTTTTCATCATTTACCTCTCAATCGGTTTCAACTTCATCGGCATGACGAAGTTTACTGGTCATCTGAACCAAATGCAAACACCGGGCCAAAAATAAAACAAATTTCGACATGTCGTAAGCCTACCCGGGCGATTTTTCCTCGCCGGGGCTCCAGCCGGGCAGGGTGATCAGCCGGGCCCCGCGCTTGCGGGTAAAGTAATTGGAAGCCCACTGCACCAGCACCAGAATGCGGTTATCGTAGCCGATCAGGTAGGCAATATGCACAAACACCCAGATCAGCCAGGCCGGCAAACCGGACAGGCTGGCGAAACCCAGGTCGGCAATGGCGGCGTTGCGGCCGATAACCGCCATGTTGCCCTTGTTTTTATAGCGGAAGGGTTTCGCGGTCTCGCCCCGGGTTTCGGCCAGGATCCTGCGGGCGGCATAACGACCCTGCTGCATGGCCACCTGGGCGACTCCCGGCAGCGCTTGCCCGTCCTGCTCAAAATGGGCCATATCCCCCAGAACCATTATTTCCGGAAAATTTGCCAGGGATAGATCGCCGCCCACCGGCAGGCGGTGCTGGCGATCGGTCTCCACCCCGGTCGCCCCGGCGATGGTGGTCGCCAGGGGGGTGCCCACCACCCCGGCCCCCCACAATACGGTCTCCGCGGCTATGGTCTCTTCATTTTTATCCGGCAGGGTCAGGATAACCGCTCCCTCCCGCACCTCTTTTACGGCGGTAGCGGTGCGCACTTCCACCCCCTTTTTTTCCAGGGTGAGGCGGGCTTTCTGACTGTCTTTCTCCGCATAAGGCGGCAACAAACGCGGCCCGGCCTCCACCAGGACAATCCGGGTTTGGGTCGGGTCGAAGTTGCGGAAATCCCGGCGCAGGGTCCCGTAGGCCAGCTCCGCCATGGCCCCGGCCAATTCCACCCCGGTGGGTCCGCCCCCGACTATCACAAAGGTGCTCAGGCGCTTTTGTTCTTCCCCGGTGGCGGCCGCTTCCGCCTTTTCAAAGGCGTTGAAGATGCGGCGGCGCATTTCCAGGGCATCCTCGACGGTTTTGAGGCCGGGGGCCAATTTCTCCCACTGATCATTCCCGAAATAATGGTGGCGGGTTCCCGCGGCCAGAAGGAGATAATCGTAGACGATCTCCCCGCTTTCCAGGAGCACGTTCCTGTTTTCGGGATCCAGGCCGGTAACCTCATCCTGAAGAACCCTGATGTTGCGATAGCGGCCCAGAACCCCGCGCAGCGGAGAGGCGATGTCCCCCGGCGAAAGCCCCCCGGTGGCGACCTGATATAACAGCGGTTGGAACAGGTGAAAATTGCGGCGATCGATCAATGTGACGGCAACTCCGCGGTTGCCCAGCGCTTTGGCGGCATACAATCCGCCGAATCCCCCGCCGACGATAACCACCGCCGGGGAAGTTTTTTCCTTGGACATAGGACCTTTCGGTTAGCTGGTTTTTCGGTTTCTTTTTCTTGTTTAACTGACCTTACGCGCCAGTTAATTCTTCGCGCCTTCGCGCTTTCGCGGTTAAATACAAAAAAAGGGGTTGGCTGTTTAACATGAGTTGTTTAATTAAACCGACCCACCCCATTTTCGTTGCAATCAATCGAAATTTCTCATAACATATCGGGCCGGTAACTTTACCCGCCAACCCTGTCTCAGGAGGAAATCCCCTTATGCTCAAACAAAACTCGTTAATTTTAATCCTATTGCTAACTGTTTTTTTATCCGCACAAAACAACCAGACGGAAAACGGAATGGCCGACAAAGAAATTTCCCTTTCGGAGTGGCTGGTGGCCGGCCCCTTCGACTCCCCGGCTCCGGGCGGGCAGGAAGCCTCCTTCAGCGTAAAGGATCAACTGAGCTTCGACAACGGAGACCTCTTTTCCGGAGCCCCGGCTGCGGGCGGCGCCTATGCTTATTTCGGCAAAAAACTGGCCTGGCAATCCCGCACCGCCGCCGACCAGGCTTTTCTGATCGCCCCCGCTCAGAAGTCCGGCACGGATGCCGCTCCCCAAAGCGCTTTTTTGTGTACCTACCTCACCACAGACCGCTATAGTGAGGTCAAACTGACCCTCACCAGCGCTCATTTGCTGAGCGTTTTCCTGGATGGAAAAGCGGTGGAGAAAAAAACCACCAGCGAGGACGAAAAGCCCGGGGAACTCAACGCCACCCTCAAATTGGAGAGGGGCACCCACCAACTGGTCGTCAAAACGGTACACGATCCGGAAAAAGAACCGGCCTGGGATGTGGCGGGAAAATTGGTTGCGGAAAAGGATTTTGCCGATGCAAACCTGGCCGCAACCACCACCCCCCAATGGCACATGAGCATTCCCCTGCTGCTGGAAGGCCCGCAAATTTCCGGGGTCAGCATTTCCGCGGACGGCAAAATGGCCACGGTCAACATCCGCACCAGCAGCCCGGAGCCGGACAAAAGCGAAGGCTGGCTGGAATTGCGGGAAACCGCCACCGGCAAACTGCGCCAAACCCTGCGCGGTAAAATGTCCCCCGGCAATATCAACTGGTCTCCGGTGGGACAGGTTTTCTCCTACACCAGCCGTAACAACGGGGCCACTACCCTGTGGCTGGTGGATTGGCAAAGCGGGGAAACCCGCGCCCTCATCGAGGATCTGAAGGATATGGGCGGTTACGCCTGGTCCGCGGACGGCAGCTTTATCGTTTACAGCGTCACCGAAAAGGCGGAAGAAAACAAGGACGGGATCACCCGTTTGAGCACCCCTCGGGAGCGCTGGCCGAATTTTCGGGACAAAAGTTTCCTCTATCGGGTGGATGTGGCCAGCGGGCTGCGGCAGCGGCTGACCGCCGGAGAAGCCTCCACCAGCTTGCGCAGCATTCATCCCAATGGGTATTCGCTCCTCTACACCACGGTGCGGGACGATTATCAAAAACGACCCTATACCATTACCTCGGTGTATAACCTCAACCTGAGAACCCTGAAATCCGAGCTATTGTTTGAGGACGGTTGGGTGGGCAGCATCGACTATTCGCCGGATGGCCAAACCCTGCTCATCTCCGGAAGCCCGCGTCTGTTCGACGGAATCGGGAATACCCTGGGCGCGGATAAAATCCCCAACGACTACGACAGCCAGCTGTATCTCTACGACCTCAAAACCGGCAAGGCCACCGCCATCAGCCGGGATTTCGACCCCACCATTAACGATGCCCAATGGCAAAAGGACGGCAAGGCCATCATCGTTAATGCCACCGACGGACAGTACAACCGCCTCTATCGCTATCAGCTTGCCAAAAAGCAGTACGAGACGATTGCTCTGCCGATAGACGTGCTCAACAGCTTCGACCTCAGCGACGGCAAAACCGCGGTTTTCTGGGGTTCCGGGGTTTCTACACCCAACCGCGCTTTCGTTCTGGACCTGGCCAGCAAAAAATCCAGCCTGCTGAGCTTCCCCCAGCAAAGCACCTTCGACAAAGTTACCTTTGGCAAGGTGGAGGACTTCAATTTTGTCAACAGTGTGGGCACCACCATTGAGGGACGGGTCTACTATCCGCCCGGATTCGATCCCAACAAACGTTATCCCGCCATTGTCTACTACTACGGCGGAACGGTTTCCACCACCCGGGATTTCGGGGGGCGCTATCCCAAAAATCTTTTTGCTTCTCAGGGATATGTGGTTTACGTGCCCCAACCCAGCGGGGCCACCGGCTACGGGCAGGCGTTTTCCGCCCTGCACGTTAACGACTGGGGGCAGCGCGCCGCCGCGGACATTATCGAAGGCACCCAAAAATTTCTGGCCGCCCATGCCTTTGTGGATGCGGAAAAGGTGGGGTGTATCGGGGCTTCTTACGGGGGATTTATGACCATGTCCCTGCTTACCCAAACCGATATTTTTGCCACCGGGATTGCCCATGCCGGCATCAGTTCCCTTTCCAGTTATTGGGGTGAAGGATTCTGGGGTTATCTCTACAGTTCGGTGGCCACCGCGGAAAGTTTTCCCTGGAACGCCCGGGATTTGTACGTGGAGCAAAGCCCCCTCTTTAATGCGGACAAGGTTCAGGATCCTCTGTTGCTGCTATCCGGCGATTCGGATACCAACGTGCCGCGCGGGGAAAGCGATCAGTTTTACGTCGCCCTGAAGCTGCTCGGCAAAGAGGTGGAATACGTGCGGGTGGCGGGAGAGGATCATCATATTCTTACCCATAACAAACGGGTAGCCTGGCAAAAAACCATCCTGGCCTGGTTCGACCGCTATCTGAAGGATCAGGGACAGTGGTGGAAGGCGATGTATCCGGAGAAATAGCGATTTTTGTAATACAAAAAAGGCCGGCGCCAAAAACGCCGGCCTTTTTTATTTAAGCTTTGTCTTTTTTGGTGGAAAGTCCCAGGGGAGCATACAGCGGGCAGAAAGAAATTGCGCTGGTGAGAACAAAAACCACCGCAAAAACACCCAGAATGGTGGCGGCCAACCCGGTAATTTGTCCGGTAAAATACAAAACGCCGATAATAATGGCTACTGCCACACGCAGGGCACGATCTACAGTTCCCATATTTGCTTTCATGTTACACCTCCTCATGGTGTTTGGGGTTTGTGAATTAATCTTACCACATTTTAGCCATTTTGCAAAACGGGTTCAGTGACCTTATCACACAAGCGAGCAAAGCGCCTCTCCCTTCCCCCTCAGGATTTCTTGCGCCGCAAGCCGTTATCGTCCACAATGCGGATGGTGCCCCGGCCCAGTTCCACCAGCCCTTCCCGCTCAAACCCCTTCAGCAAGCGGCTGACCACCTCGCGGGAGCTGCCCAGTTCCGTGGCGATGGCTTCGTGGGTGGTGGTAATGGTTTGGCGTGGGTTTTCGCGCGGCAATTCCAGAAGCAGGTTGGCAACCCGGCTGTCCAGACGTCCGAAAATGGCCTCTTCCACCGTTTCCACCAGAATGGACATGCGATCCGCGAAGGCGGCGAAAATGAAATTCTGCCAGGCGCGGTATTGCTCCATCCAGACCCGGTAAATCTGCGACGGCACCACAAACCCCTCCACCTCGGTTTCCGCCACCGCATAGGCGGGAAAAACACGTCCGTTGAGGATGCAGGAGCCGGTCAGGATGCAGACACCGCCGGGATAAATGCGATAAAGGGTAATCTCGCGGCCGGAATCGCTGGCCTTGTAAACCCGGGCCACCCCGCTGTGCACCAGGGGCAGAAAACCGCAGCTCTGCCCGTCCATGCAGATAAAATTGTTCTCGGGGATTTTCTGATAAATGGCGTTGCTGAAAAAACTCTGCTGGACATCGCGGGAAGCTTCCGCCAGAAAGGGAAAGCTGGACAGCGCCAATTGTTGATCCCGCTCGGAAAGTGGCATCGTTTTACTCCTTTTTGAGAACCAACTGACCTTCCCGCAACTCCACATTGTTGAAGGGCAATTCCCCCACCGGAATACCAAGCGGCTGATCATTTCCGGGGAAAAGCTGGTATTGCAGGCCGGCCAGGGGCAGGGCAATGCGCCCGACTTTCAGACTGGCGCCATCGTCAAAAACCAGATAGTCGCCTTCGCGATGCGGTTTGCCATCCAGACGAACCGCAATTTCCTTTTGCATATCCAGGCCAAACTGCCCGGCAATTTTGCGGGCCTCGCGGGCTTTGGGGGGCAGATCCTCCCAGGGAATTTCCCGGGGATCGATAACCATTTCCACCGTCATCCCCGCTTCGCGGATATCGGTTTTAATGCCCTTGACCATCTTTTCGGCCCGGCCGGGAAAGCGGCTTTCCAGCCCGGTCATCACCAATTCGCTGACGTGATCTTCGCTGAGGGTTACCGGTTTTCCGCCGATCACCCCGGCCAGCAGCTCTTTGGCATCCGGCATGGGCTGCGCCGCCGGAGTAGCCGGCATGGGCGCGGCAGGCGCCGATGGATGGTCCGCGGGCCGTTCTACTTCCGCGGGCGCCGGGGAATCCTCCTCATACCATTCCGGAAGATCGTATAAACTCCGTTGAAAATACCAATTTGCGCCCAAAGCGGCAATTAAAACCATCAGGGCAAACAAAGACACTTTTTTCCACATCGCGCAGATTCCATTCGGCAAATAAATTTGCGGTCTGTTATTGGGTTATCCCCAACTTTTGGTTATTTTGGGGCGGCATTTCCAAAAAACACAGAAAATTCCGCCACTTTCAAAATTCAGCTCCGGAAGGCGAATCTGTAATCAGCAGACAACAGGGACGCCTGTCTCCGTTCCATTGTTGATAATATACGCAAAGATGCCGGTTAAGGTCCCTAAAAATCAGGAGCTTGCCGCAACAAGACACCGGCTGTTCGGCAAATAGCCTCAACCCCCTGCGATGCCATGCTGGAAAAAATCAACCACTTCTTCAAGACCTTTTTCTCTCTGGAAAATCCCCATATTCAAATGGGCATCAAAACCTACCGGCGCTTCGAGCACTTCGCCCCGCCCATTTCCTTTGTAGCCGGCTTCAGCTACGACAGCATGACCCTCACCCGGATCGACCGTCTTTCGGACAACCTGGTTTTGCTGGGCTACCTGCTGATGTTGGGTCTCACCATTCTGGCCTACCATCTGGTGGAAATGAACGTTCTGAAATACCCACCCCTGGTCAATAATCGCCACTGGATTCCGGTGGCCATTCAGTTTTTCCTGGGAGGATTGTTCAGCGCCTACGTCATTTTTTATTTCCAGAGCGTCTCTTTTACCAAGGGGGCTTTTTTCCTGGTCATCCTGCTGGTATTGTTAATCGCCAACGAAATTTTTCACCACCGGCTCACCAATATCTACCTGCAGATCGGCCTGTTCTTCCTGGCGGTTTTTTCTTTTTTAACCTTCTTTATCCCGGTGGTGGTAAAGGATATCGCCACCCCGTGGTTTTTGCTGGGCGGCATTCTCAGTCTGGGGGCGGTAGCGGGGGTTCTCTACCTGCTTTACCGATATTCGGCGGTCAAAAGTTCCGAGCAACTGGTCCGCCTGGGAGCAATGGTTGGCGGACTTTACCTGATGCTCAATATTTTTTATTTCATGAACTGGATTCCCCCCATTCCCCTGTCGGTTCGCCACGCCGGGGTGTATCACGAAGTGCACCGCACTGAAGCGGGTTTTGAGGTCGCCTACCAAAAACAGCCCTGGTATGCCATCTGGCGCCAGAGCGACAAGGTTTTCGAACACACTCCTGCAGACACGGTCTGGTGTATGGCGGCCGTTTTTGCCCCCACCGAGTTGAGAACCCGGATTTACCACCACTGGCAGTTTTTCGACGACCGCAAGGAAAGCTGGACCACCACCGACCGCATCCGATATCCGATTGTCGGTGGAAGAGACGGGGGCTATCGCGGGGTGACCTTCAAAAAGAATGTGGCCGAAGGCAAGTGGCGGGTTACCGTGGAAACCGAAGACACCCGGGTTCTGGGGCGCGTCGATTTTGAAATTCGAGCGGTGGACTCCCTCTCCCTGCCCCTGGTTCGCGGAATTCGTTAGGGCATTCCCCCCTCGCTATTGCAACAGCAGACTGCTTTTGAGGCCATAGCCTTCGATGGCTTCCCGGTTGGCCGCGATAAATTCCCGGATGGCCTCGATTCCGATCCCGTAGGTAACCCCGTATTTGACCACCTTGCGGGGGCTGATAATCGGCCTGCCGATGTAAGGCTGCCCGTGCGCCGGCCGGTCCGAGACGTAACTGGGATCGGGAATCAAAACCGCTTCCTCATCGGCGGCCACTGCGCTTACAATGCCCACCAGTTCGAAGTTGGGAATGCCGTCGCGAATGGCCATCACAATCCCCCCGGAGAATCCCCGGTTAAACAGGGCGTCCACCAGAAAATCGCGGCCGCGGTCCCGGGAGTTGGGACTCACCATACCCGAAGTAATCATCTTTTTGCCGG
>JAGRBF010000174.1 GCA_020434205.1 Calditrichota bacterium
GGCAGGGTAGTTCCACGGCGCGCCGTGGAACTACCGCTGCCAGGCCGCCAGGATTTGTTCGCCGCTCCATAAGCCCGCCCCCTGGGATTTCCCTTCTTCCAAAATCCCCCGGTAGATTTCCCGCCAGCCGGCGTATTTGTCCCCGGTAAAATAGGGGTTGTGCCAGAGAACCGTAAAGCAGCCCCCGAAACGGGCCGTTTCCGCCATCAGGGCGCTTAATCGCCCGGGAATTTCCGCCAGCGGCATGTTGAGGTAGGTGCGGAAAGTGGCGTCCATGGCCACCAGGGGGATCTCCAGCAGGCGGTAGGGCTGCTGCGTTTTGAAGTTGTAAGGATGAAAAGGAAAGGCAAAGCCGTGCCGGAAACCGGGAACTTCCCCGAAACCCATGGTGCTGTCGTATGCCAGCCCGGCGCTTTCCAGAAGGTCGAAGGAACGCAGTGGGTCAAAATACAGAAAATGGAAGCGCCCCCCTTTTACCCTGGTGTTCAGCCGCTCCAGCTCTTCCCGGAAACGCTGTGCGTCCAGATGGCTCCCAAAGCTGCCGTGAATCCCGATTTCGTTGCCCGAGGCGGTGATGGCCTGGTAACTGCGCCGGATAAAATCCGAATTGAGGTGGTAATCGGCGTTGGCTTCGGCAGCCGAATAGCCCCCTTTTTTACGTTCGCTGAAAAAGTGCTCAAACTCGCCGGCCTGCTCACTGGCCGGCGGAAAATGGCCTTTGTTAAAGCGCGAGTAGGTGTCCGAATGCCAGATATCGCCGGACCTGGCGATAAAATAGAAGGAAGACCTCGCCCCGAATTCCCGCTCCATGGCGATGATGTCCGGGATATTGTCCCAGCTGTCCTGGCCGGCCAAACGTTTGGCGGCGATGACGGCTGCCCGCATCAGCCGGCCGCGGCGCAGGGCGCTGGCCATATCGTATCGATAGCCGGTGGTGGCCTGGTCTATATCGTGGGTCAGGCATACGGCGAAGGGGTGTTCCCCCCAGATCCGGCGGCGGGAAACGCTCCGGCCCAGGGCTTTTTCGATGGCGGTTTTCAGCACCTCAAAATAATAATTGACCACCGGGAGATGGGCAATGTCCAGGCGCTGCTGCAGGCTGTGGTGATAGGGAAATCGCAGGGCGTTGTGACGCTGGAAAAAAAGGCGCTCCTGCCATCCGGAAAGGAAGTAAAAAGCGGCACCCCAGAGGTCGAAGGTGATCTCCCAATATCCCGGTCTATTCTCCCGGAGGGGCACTGCAAAGGACGGTCCGGGAAACAAAAAGGGCAGATCCCGCCCTATCCAGGGGGCCCGGGCGATCTGGCGTTCTGCCAGATCTTTCTCACCGTCAAAAAAGGTTCTGGCGACCGGGGAAATATTGACCTTGTTCTGCGGGTCCCCATAGCCGATGATCAAATCGTCGGGGACCTCGTAGAGTTGGCGGAAGAGCTTTTCAATGTAAGTGAAGTGAGGGGACATGGCCGGCCTCCGCAGCGGCTTGAAAAGCGGTCTAAGTGTTTCTGTCAATAGGATTTGACAATAAATAAAACATTCTTTAAAATGTCAAGCTTCCGGTAAAGGCATGGCCGAAGTGGCTGGTGGAATGCCGGAAAAAAGTGGTAGATCCTATGTCCCTCATCTCTCCCCTGAAGCGCGTCGCCAGGTCTGCGATCGCCGCGGCGCACCGCGCCTCGGGGGTCCTGGACGCCCCGTTTTACCGTAACACCCGCCTGCCGCAGTGGTCGCCTACCTTCGTCCTGGGCGCCCCCCGCTCCGGTACCACCCTGCTTTATCAGGTGCTAACCTCGGCCTTCCGTTTTGCCTATTTCCCCAATGTGGCGGATCAATTTTACCAATGTCCGATCCGCATGACCCGTCTGACCCTGCCGGACCAGTTTCACTTTACCAGCACCTTCGAAAGCCGTTACGGACGGGAGCAGGGTCGCCTGGCCCCCAGCGAAGGGGGCAACGTCTGGAACCGCTGGTTTCCGCACGAAAACCGGGAGGGGTTCAATTTTACCCCGGCAAACTTTCTTTCGGAAGGGGATCTGGGCCGGATTCGCACCACCATTGCCTGTTTCGAAGACACCTTTTCCGCACCTTTTATTTCCAAAAACGTCAAGATGGGGGTTCGCCTGCCCGCATTAAAGGCTTTGTTTCCGGATGCCAATTATTGTTATATACAAAGGAACCCCGCGGACGTGGCCCTGTCTTTATTGCTATACCGGCGCAAAAGCGGGAAAAGTTGGTGGTCGGCCATGCCACGGGAGATCGAACAGCTAAAGTCGCTCAGCGACCTTGAGCAGGTGGTTGGGCAAGTGTATTACCTGGAACAGAATATCGAAGAGGGGTTGAGCGATCTGCCGGGAGAGCGGGTTCTTTGGGTGGATTACCGGGACCTGTGCCGTAATCCGCGGGCTTTTCCGGCCCAACTGGAGGAAAAATTTCCCCTGCTGCGAGATTTCCGGGTGGAAAACTCGGATGGCATTCCCGCCGCCTTCAAAATTTCCCATCCCCGTACAGAGGGGTATGTTTCCGCGGCAGAACTGGCGCAACTGAAGCAACTGGTCGCCGCCCGTTTCCCCGATTCCAGAATTGAGGATGTCTGAGTGAGCAATCCCCGGCAAAAATACCGCGAGTTATGCAAGGCAGAAGAGCGTATTCCACTTTGCTCGCGCGATTGGTGGCTGGATGCGGTGGCCGGTCCGGAGGGTTGGGATGTCGTTCTGGCGGAAAGTGGCAGCGGGGTGGTTGGGGCCCTGCCTTATGTGTTGAAGCGTAAGTGGCTGTTTTTTAATGTTATCCAGATGCCTCGTTTTTCTACCGGAATGGGGGTTTGGCTCCAGTATCCACCCGATCAGAAATACCATTCGCGCCTCTCTTTCGAAGCAAGGGTGATCTCCGAATTAATCGAGCAACTACCGCCCTTTCATCGCTTTTTCCAGCGTTTCCAACCCGATTTTACCAACTGGCTGCCCTTTTTCTGGAAGGGGTTCGAGCAAACGACCCGCTATACCTACGTTTTGAAGGATCTCAGTGATCCGGAGGCCCTTTTTCGGGGTTTCCGGGATAATATCCGGCGCGAGATCCGCAAGGCGGCCAAAATCGTTTCGGTTTGCGAAAGCGAAGATGCCGGACTGATGTACCACATGAACAGCCTGACCTTCAAACGGCAGGGACGGGAGATGCCCTTTTCCCTGCAGGAATTTGCACGACTGGACGAGGCGTTGAAAGCCCGAAATTCACGGCGGATTTTTCTGGCGAAGGACCAAAGCGGCAACCTGCATTCCGCCCTGTACCTGATGTATGACGCCCACTGCGCCTATTATCTGATGGGCGGCAGCGATCCCGGGTTTCGCAACAGCGGAGCGGCTTCTCTGCTGATGTGGGAGGCCATAAAATTTGCGGCGGGGGTATCCCGGAAGTTCGATTTCGAAGGCAGCATGATGGCCCCTGTCGAGCGTTTTTTCCGGGCTTTCGGGGCGGTGCAGACCCCTTACTTTTCGATCTACAAGAACAACTGGTTCTTCAAGGTGCTGGATACCTTTCGCACCAAAAAGTAGGCTTTAGGATGTTTTTTTGACCGATACGCTGCATCGCATCCCAAAAAGCGCCTTTAGAGACCCCCAATTCCATACAATTCACTCAATTTTCTAATTGTCAACATGTCCTATTTGTTGCCGCGATACGGTCCCAGGGTTTTGATAACACGGGCCGGATTCCCCCCGATAACCACATCCCCTTCCGGAAAAGATTTGGTCACCACGCTGCCGGCCGCTACCACGGTGTGTTGTCCCAATCGGACCGCGGGCAGAATAATGCTGTTGGCGCCCAGCCAGCAGTTATCCCCGATTTCGATCGGCTCGGCTTCACGGTAGCTGAAATAATCGTCCGGCTCGTGGTTCATGGAAATGATGGAAACCCCGGGGCCGATCCAGGTATTGGAACCGATGCTGATTCCGTTGCGGCCGTCCAGGTAGCAGTGCGGGGAAAGTCCCGGGCAGCGGGAGCCGTGACGGATCTTCTCCGGCGCCTTGACGGTGGTGCTGTGGTGAACCGGCCAGGGAGTCCGGCCGTTGATGCGCAGGACCTTCTGCAGTAAAAAACTTTTGAGCAGGGTTTTGGGATGGATGTCCGGGTTGGCGAAAGCGGGACCGGCCAGCAGGCGCAGGAGCGGAAGAAGGATGGCTTTTATCAGCTTCAAAATCAGTATCCCTTACGTTTTGCCGGCACTGGCATCACCATCGGCAAGTTTCCTGACAAAATAATAAATGGTGAAATTATAGGCAGCATAAAAGATGGCGGTCGCCACGGACAGGGCGGTAATAAGGGCCAGAGGCGAATGGCTGTTCAGATACATGGCCAGGTAGCGGATCACCACCGAACCCCCGGTCAGGAAAAGGGCCATCTCCTGCTTGTCAATAATGGAGAAGGTGGTGCTGATCGGCGAATTGACAAACCGGAAATAAAGGGCCACGGAAAGCAGTTGCATGTAAACCCCGGCTTCGCGCCAGTTTTCCCCGAAGATCAGCGCTACCAAAGTTGGCGCCGCCACCAGAATAACCACCACCGGGGCCAGGCCGATCAGGGACAGTTTGCCGACCGTCTCTTTATAAAGGGCCAGCAGTTTTCCCGGCGATTCGTTGTAGGCTTCCGAAGCGGCCTGGAAATACACCCGGGAAACGGAGGTTCCCAGCAAATTCAGGGGTACCACCAGCAGGCGCATGGCCAGGGAGTACAGCCCGATGGTGGCTTCGTCAAAATAAACCGCCATCATAAAAACCGGTAGCTCCAGAGAAAAATTGTTGAGGAAGACGTTGCTGGTGTTGAAGATCGGGAATTTGCGGTATTGCCAGGCCAGGGATTTCAGGCGCTTCCAGTCCGGGCGGGGGATTCGCCTGAAATAGGTGATGCCCACCATCAGGCTGGGGATCAGGGTGCCGGCGATGAAGGCGTAAAACAGCCCGGAAAAACTGCCGCCCCGCAACCCCAGGGCAATGCTGCCGCCGTGCTGGGCAACGGATTGATAAACGTTGTTGCGGGCCAGGGGGCCGAAGGCTTTGTCCCGCATCAGCATAAAACGGGTTATCTGGAGGATTCCGTAGCCCAGAATTCCCAAAACAATGATGTTGGCGTAGGGGATAAGCTGCTCAATTTCCATAAAGCGGAAGAGCGGTTCCCGGAACAGGGCAAAAGCCACCCAGGACACCGCCGAGAACAAAAGGGTCACAATCAGGGAAAGCACCACCGCATGATTGGCCTCTTCTTCCGCTTTGGGCAGCACGATGGTGAGTTCGTATTTGAGAGAGGCGATCCCTCCCAGAATCAGGATGATGGAATTGAAGGCCTGGAAAAGGCCCAGATCCGCCTCGGAATACAAGCGGGTGATGACGGGGAGGGCCAGAAAGGAAATGGCGCTGGAAAGGACCGTGCCGGAAAGCAGCTTCAGCACGTTTTTGAAAAAGTCGGATTTGAAACGCTGGATGAATTTCACCTTGAATTCCCCTGACCATCACTTAAGGGTGCAGCTTACCGGCCATTCGGGACGCAATGCAACGCGCCCCTTCTGCCACCTGCCACCCTCCATCTGAATGCCGCTACTGCTCTACCTCAAAAATGGGCTTGATGTCCACCGGAATGTCGCTCAGTTTGCCGAGCACCAGCATCAGCTCCGGCGATTCCACCCGGTATTTGGCCAGGAAGGTTTTGGTGCCCTCGTAGTCGCCCAGGGCCTGGAGCATCAGCAGATCATGGGCCAGGTCGCGCACCGCAGCTTCGATCTTATCGTCGTTGACCCGAAATCGCTCTTCGCCGGCCAGGAATTCGATCCCACCTTTTTCCATCAGATAATTAAGGGTGATGAGGTTGGCCCCGCCGTGGGCGCTGCCCCCGCCGAAACGCACGCTGCGGAAAATGCCGCCCACAAAACTGGGAAAAAGCTGGTCGGCCAGCGATTTGTCGAAAACTCCCTCATCCACCAGATACTTGAACTGATACAGGCCGACCACGTCCGCCTTGGCTTCTTCCATCACGGAATACTGCTCCCTGAGAGATCCGGCTACGGTGGTGGCTTCGCCGTTTACGGTAATGTTCCCGGGCCCCAGGCCGTGCACCATCTCGTGCAGCAAAACGTGATTAAAAAAGGCCTCGAAAGAGGTGCGCTCAAAGTCCCCGGGCACCAGCACCCGCTCCATTATGCGGCGGGAAATCTGCTCGTATTTGGCGCGGGAAACGTTCTTGAGCATCACCTTTTTGCTGCCTTTGGCTTCCCGCACCCGCTCGTCGTTGGGGAGGTTGAAGGCGATGGTCTGCACCCCGGATTTGGTGTCCCCTCCGCTGAAAACCAGGTCCACCGAGACGATCGGGGAGGCTTTGCCGCGGTTGAAGTTCTTGTGCACGTCCGGGATGGGCAGGCGGCGCTCCATGGGATCGAGGTATTGGGAGACTTTTTTGAGGCGTTGCGAATCTTCCCGATCCACCAGGGTCAGGAAGATCTCGAAGGCGGCCTTGTAGTTGAACAGCTCGTCTTCATATACCTCGTAGGGGCCGATCACCACTTCGATATCGTGATCCGCCAGGTCCATCCAGTCCATATCACTCTGGAAATAATCGTTGCTGGCAAAGGCCTCGGCCCGGCTGGTCAGGTAAATTTTCAGGCTGCTGTTGGTGGTTTTTTGGGCGGCTTCACGCAGGTGAAAAGCGGCCTGTTCCAGCAGTTGCCGGTATTCTTCCGAGTAGGGAATGGCCTTTAAGCCGCCCTCCTCACTGCGGCGGACCACCGTGAAGGTGCCCCGGAAGGCGTCTTCATCTTCGGGGTGGTCGGCAATCCACTGCTCGAATTCGTCCTTGCTCATATCCTCCGGATAAAAATTGGCGCCGGGAGGATGGGGCTGATCGGTGTTGATAAACGGTTGGTTGTCCTCCAGGCGGTCGTAACGGCCCATACAAATGTCGAAATAGGCCTTGAGAACGTTTCCTTCCTGATTGTTCATGCGGTTGAGGGCCTCGCGCAGGGTCACGTTGCGGGCGTCTACCTGGCGCAGAAAAATTTCGTCCATGATCTTTCCGGCCGCCACCAGATCCTGCAGGGCGGCCTGGTCGCCCTCGCTGAGGGCGCTGTCGTCGTATCCGATTTTGACCGGCGCAAACTTGGCGATCTGGGTCTTCAGGGAATCCAGGGGTAGATGGTTCAGCACGACCGGCTCCTTCTGGGTGCAGGCATTCAACAAAAATAAGGCGGGAATTACAAAGGTCAGAAAACGCATGGCGGGTCTCCGGTTTTTTACCAAGATAACCCGCCATGGGGACGGATTCAACGGCGGATTGCGGTTGGTGCGCCGGTGCACCGACGCACCGTGGGGATTAAACCATTTCCGGTTCGGGGGCGTCGATGGCGTGCATCTTGACGATGTCCCGGGCGATGACCATGCGGATGATCTCCGAGGTGCCCTCGCCGATGGTGCCCAGCTTGGAATCGCGGTAGTATTTTTCCACCGGGTATTCCTTGATGTAACCGTAGCCGCCGAAAATCTGCACCGCTTCATTGGAAGCCCAAACCGCCACTTCGCTGGCATACAGTTTGGCCATGGCGGATTCCAGGTTGACCTTTTGTCCCTGATCCTTGAGGGAGGCAGCGCGCATCACCAGCAAACGCGCGGCGTCGATGCGGGTGGCCATATCGGCCAGCTTGATTTTGATGGCCTGATACTGGTGGATCTGGCGTCCGAAGGCGGTGCGCTCCTGAGAATAGCGAACCGCATGCTCGAAGGCGCCGCGGGCGATCCCCACGCACATGGCGGCAATGGAAATGCGGCCCCCGTCCAGAATGCCCAGGGCGTTGAAGTAACCCTGACCCTCGGGGCCCAGCAGGTTGGCCTGGGGAATTTTGACATCCTCGAAAAAGAGTTCGGCGGTATCCGAAGCGCGCATCCCCAGCTTGTTCATCGGCTGACCCACCGTGAAGCCCGGCATCCCCTTTTCAACGATAAAGGCGGAAATTCCGGCCTTGCCTTTTTCGGGATTGGTGCGGGCCATTACCACATGATAATCGCTGTAGTTGGGGTTGGTGATGAAGGTTTTGGAGCCGTTGAGGATCCAGTGGTCCCCGGATTTGACGGCGTTGGTTTTGAGGCCGAATGCGTCGCTGCCCCCGCCGGGTTCGGTAAGGGCCCAGGACGCCAGGGATTTCCCCTGGGTGAGGTGAGATACCACCCGCGCCCGCTGTTCTTCGTTGCCGTAAGTATAGATATGATTGGTGCCCAGGGAGTTATGGGCCGCCACGGTGAGCCCGATAGAGGGATCGGCGGCGGACAGCTCTTCGATGATCAGGGCGTATTCCTCGTAGCCCATTCCGGCTCCTCCCACCGCCTCGGGGAAGATGATCCCCAGTAGACCCAACTCGCCCATCTTGGCGATCAGATGTTCCGGGAAGGCCTTTTCCTCATCGTATTTGAGGATGTTGGGGGTAATCTCCTCCTCGCAGAACTCGCGCACCATGGTCCGGATGGACAGTTGCTCTTCGCTGATTTTGAAATCCATAAGGTTGCTCCTGTGGTTGCTGATTGTTGATTGCTGATTGCCGATTGCTGGGTTATATGGCGTAGCGCCTCCGGCGCGTGTCGGCGTATGGGGGTTTCGGGGTATTGTGTATCGAATTACCGGGGTAACCAGTCTGTTACCTACATACCCCCACACCCCGACACTCCCATACTGTTTTTTTGTCTCGCCCTTTCACGCTTCTCTGCCTCGCCGTCTCGGTTACCGCCAATATAGCACCCTAACATAAGTTGTTTGTGCGATCTGTAACAAGCCTTTAAAAAGATTCCCTCCCGATCGGCGACTTCCGCAATTCCGTTTGAAATGCGCCGTGATTTGGCTATATTAAGGCATGTGGTCACAAATCTAATCTCTTGTTCCACATAAAGTTAGGCGTTTAAGGATCTCCCCGGGAATCCGCTTTCGCGCCGGTGGAAATCCCTCTGGCAAAGGTCGCGACACCCGGGTTCAAAAACCCAATGCCGTATTTTAATCATCGAATGCATCCCCCTGTCCTTGAGAATAATGAAAGCCTGTATTCCGACCGGGTTTGCGAATGTTGAGTATCAATCCTGAATGAGGCGACACAATGGCTAAAGCCCGCAAAAAATCTCCCCAGGCCCCATCCGCTCCGACCGCGGAAATCCTGAGGGGCGAAACCCAATCGCTGATCGAAAAGCTGCAGAATCCCCGGGTTCTGGCGGTGGTTTTCGGGATGATTTTCCTGGGGATCTTTTTTCTGTACTACCCGATCACCATCGAAGGTCTGGATTCGGAAGGCAGCGACGTTATCGCCAATATCGGCAATACCAATCAGGTGAAGTTGTACGAGGCGGAAACAGGGCACAAGCCGATGTGGAATCCCAATATGTTCGGCGGCATGCCGGTTTATCACCGCCACAATCCGATCAGCTGGTCTCTGGACAGCCTGATCTGGGGACTGGACGGCCTGATCGACTGGCGGGTCTGGTATCTGTTCCTGGGAGCGCTGGGCATGTTTTTTCTGGCCCGATTCCTGGGCCTCAGCGCGGCGGTTTCCCTGCTGCCCGCGGTCGCCTTTGTGCTGATACCCCACATGCACGCCCTGAACGTGGTCGGCCATTTTTCCAAGTTGCGGGCCCTGATGTGGGTTCCCTGGCTGCTCCTCGTTTTCCTGCGCTTTCTGCGCAGCCGCAGCCTTCTGGATACCCTTCTTTTTACGGCGGTATTTGCCCTGCAGTTGCGCACCCAGCATTACCAAATCGTCTTTTATGCCATCCTGCTGCTGTTCGCGGTGGGCATTTATCCTTACCTGAAGCTTGCTATCGAAAAACAATGGGGAGATTTCCTGCGCCTGAATGGTCTTTTTGTCGCTGCCATTGCTCTGGTGCTGCTGATCGTCGCCCAGCCTCTCTTTATTACCCGGGATTACGCGCCCTTTTCCACCCGCGGCGGCAATGCGGTGGTGCTGGATCCCACCGTCACCGAAAGCGATCAGAAAGGGGCAGGGTTCGATTACGCCACCAACTGGTCCTACACGGTCTCCGAATGGTGGAACCTGATTATCCCGCGCTTCCACGGGGGGACCTCCACCGAAGTTTACGAGGGCGAAGCGGTGCCGCAGTTAAGCGGGCGTCCCTTCCCGGCCTACTGGGGAGAATTGCCCTTTACCCAATCCTACGAATACCTGAGCGCCATTCTGGCTTTTCTGGCCCTGGTGGCGATCTTCTTCCGATGGGAGCGCGTGGAGGTTAAAGCCCTGGCGCTGATGACCCTCCTGGCCCTGCTGCTCTCTCTGGGGCGCAATTTCGAGGGGCTCTACAAGCTGCTGTTCAATTACCTGCCCTATTTCGACAAATTCCGGGTGCCCATGATGATCCTGACCATGGTGGGCTTCAACGTTTGTGTGCTGGCCGCTATTGGTCTCGACTTTCTGGCCAACGGCGGTTTGAAGGAAGAAGCAGCTCAGAAGCGCTTTTATATCCTGACCGGCATCTTTACGGTGGTGCTGATCCTGCCCTTGCTTTTCGGTTCCGGACTGAGCCTTTCTTCGGAAGGCGAACTGCAGCGTTACGCCGGACAATACGGGGCCCAGACCGCCCAGCAATACCTCGATTTTTTTAAGGCGGCCCGTTTGGAAATTTTGCAGGAATCCACCCTGCAAACCCTGGTGCTTTTCCTGCTTTTCGCCGGGGTGGTGATCTACTTCAGCCGCCGTCCCGCCGGAAAAAGCGCCATGATTCTGGGGGTGGTGGTGCTGGTCGGGTTCGATCTGGGTGCGGTAACCATCCATTACATGAAGGGCAAATTCGTCGATCTGGACAGCCTGGTAAACCGCAATTACGCCGCGACCGGTCTGGATCAGATCGTGGAAAAGGACGAAGGCCTCTACCGGGTGGTGCCCCCTCTTCGCAGCCTGGCGCAGGACTCCCGCTACACCTATCGCTATTACAATGTGGGCGGCTATTCGGCGGCCAAGCTGCAACGCATTCAGGACATCATTAGTCTGAGCCTGATCAACCCGCAGAATCCTACTTACCCGCTCAATGCCAACGTCATCAACATGATGAACGGCAAATACATCTTTTCCGACCAGATGTATCGCAGCGAGGACCTGGAGTATCTGGGCAGCATTAAACAGCAGAATTTGCACCTCTATCGCAACAAAACGGTTTTCCCGCGGGCCTGGTTTGTCGACAATGCCATTGTTCTGCCGGAAGGGGCGGAGCGCATCCGCAAGCTGAACGACCCCGGATTTGATCCTGCGGTTACCGCGATCCTGGAGCGGGAACTGCCTGCCGAAATTGCCCCGGCGGACAGCAATGCCCGGGTAACGGTGACCAGCTATGCACCGGATGAGGTGCAATACGCCGTGAATAACAGTCGCCAATCCCTGCTGGTGATGTCGGAGATTTTTTATCCCAAAGGATGGACCGCCACCCTGGAAGACGGCAGCGAACCGGAAATCCTGGCCGCCAATCATTTGCTGCGCGCGGTGGTGGTGCCGCCCGGAGAGCATCAACTGACCTTCAGTTTTGATCCGCCCACTTATGCCATGGGGGTGCGTCTGTCCTGGATCGGTTGGCTGATCGTCTACGCCGGCCTGGCTTTTCTCCTGTGGCGGGAGTGGCAGGGGCGAAGTGCGAAAAGCGAGTAGCGGCAAGCGATTGCGCCGGAGGCGCAAAACCATGTAGCCATGTGCAGTTATCATCAATCATTTATCAACCATCACTGCCATCCCATGAACGTTCGTTTTGAAGCAGAGGCCCCGCCGGCCACCAAAACCAGGACGATCAAAAAGCTGAAGAAAACCGAAAAGACCCGTTTTTCTCCCCGCTATAATGTGGTTTTGCTGGACGACGACGACCATTCCTACGATTACGTGATCGAAATGCTGCAGAAGTTGTTCGGTCACAGCGCCGAAACCGCCTTTCAGATGGCTTGTGAGGTGGACAAAGCCGGTCGGGTTATCGTGGAAACCACCCACCTGGAACGCGCCGAAATGAAGCGCGATCAAATCCACGCTTACGGTGCCGATTGGCGGATTCCCCGCTGCCGGGGTTCCATGTCCGCCGAAATCGAACCGGTGGATGAGTGATTTATTTCACCCCTTCGCCCTCTCGCCCTCTCGCCCCCTCGCCCCCTCGCCCCTTCGCCCTTTCCCATGTCGCAAAATATGCGCGGTGGTGCAAATCCGCGTAAACTCCCCTTTTGAGCGTCCCGTCCGAACAGAATAAGCACAAGTCTGTTTAAATTGTTGATTGTTAATAGTTTGCGTAGCTCTTTTTGCGGTCTTGCAAGGGTTTGGCACGGCAATTGACTTAATGCTGCTGAAAACAAAACCCTTAGGAAAAGGAGCATTAACATGAAACTCACGATTCAATGGATTAAGAATATTCTCCCGGTAGTTCTGAGCGGGATTCTGGCCGTGGCCCTTCTAACCCTGCCCGCCATTCAGGCCAGTGACGATCTGGAAGTAGAAGGTTATATCGAAACTATCGGTAGCGATTCCCTGGTGGTAACCGGCACGACCTTTTGGGTCGACGGCAGCACCGATGTCGAAGGCGAAAACGGCCCCATCTCCTTCAGCGACCTGCAGGCCGGCGATTACGTGGAAGTCCGCGGCGATCTGCAAAACGACGGCACTTACCTCGCCACCCGCATTCGCATGGAAGACGCCGACGGGGATTTCCGCACCCAGGGCACCATTAGCGCCATCGGCAGCGATAACATCACCGTTAACGGCTGGCTTTTTTACGTCAACGCCGGTACCGAAATCCGCGGCGACCACGGTTCCCGCCTTACCTTTGCCGATCTGATGATGGATATGGAAGTGGAAATACGGGCTTTCTCCCGCGCAGACGGCAGCTACCTGGCTTATCGCATCGACGCCGATGATGATCATCACGATGACGATCTGGAAATCGAAGGATTTATCGACAGCCTGTGGACCGCCGGGCTGAGCGTCAACGGTATCGACATCGCCGTGGACAGCAACACCGTGGTTCTGGACGACAACCGCCTGCCCATCACCTTCGGGGATCTGGTAACCGGTGACCGGGTCGAAGTGTACGCCTTGCGCCGCCTCAACAACCTGCCCCTGGCCACCCAAATTCGCCGCGACGATCACGATCAGGACGACGAAGTGGAACTGACTGCCGCCATCGAACGCATTTCCGGAGACACCCTGCAGGTGGCCGGCCTCAACTTCATCACCACCTCCGCCACGGTTTTTCTGAACAACGCCAATCAGCCCATCACCCTGGCCGATTTGCAGGAAGGTATGATCGTGGAAATCCGCGGCGATATTCGCGGCGGAGAAATTTTCGCCTCGCGCGTCAAAATTGAAGACTTCTTCCAGGATGAAGTGGAAATCCGCGGCCTTATCGAAAGCCTGAGCAGCGACTCGATCGTGGTGCGCGGGGTTACCTTTGCCGTCGACGGGCAAACCGTGGTGCTGGACCACAACAATCAGCCCATTTCCTACGGCGACCTCCAGGTAGGCATGCTGGTGGAGATTCGCGGCGACCGGATGGCGGACGGCTCCCTGCTGGCCAATCGCATCAAAATTGAAGATCCGGCCGGCAACGAAGTGGAGATCCGCGCCGCTATCGACAGCCTGGGCACCGCCAGCGTGATCGCCGCCGGACGCGAATTTTTCACCGACGCCAACACCCTGATTCTGGACAATTTCAACAACCCCATTACCTTTGCCGACCTCTCCGTAGGCCTGGTGGTGGAAATCCGCGCCCTTACCCAGCCCTCCGGGGAACTGCTGGCCACCCGCATCAAAATCGAAAACAGCCCCGGCTTTTCGGTTACCAGCGGCACGGTAATCGCCATCGACGATCAGTCCATCGTGGTCGGTCAGCCCAGTTTCGGCCTGCAGAGCGGGGTAGTGGTTCTCAACCAGCGGTATCAGCCGGTTGCCCTGAGCAACATCAGCGTGGGCCAGGAAGTAACCCTGTGGGCCGATCTGGTAAACGGCAGCCCCACCGCCATGCAGATCCACATCGTATCCGGCAGCCCCACCGGTATCGGCGATACCCCGGTAACCGCACAGGCTTTCGAGCTGCTCCAGAATTATCCCAACCCTTTCAACCCGACTACCACCATCGCCTTTACCCTGGACCAGGCCGCCAACGTTCAGCTTAATGTCTACAACAGCCTGGGCCAAAAAGTCGCCGAACTGGTTAACGGCGCCAGAGGCGCAGGCCGCCACGCCATTCAGTTCGACGGGGCCGGAATGGCCAGTGGCGTCTACTTCTACACCCTGGAAGCCGGCGGCTTTACCCAGGTGCGCAAACTGGTTCTGATGAAGTAAACAACCCTATCCTCCAACCCGCCCGTTCCCGGCGCTGCCTTCGTGTGGCGCCGGGAATTTCTTTTTGCACATTCTCCAGAAAACAAATACATTAGATTGAGCGGTCCGGCACTTCCGGAAACCCGCCGATTCGTTAGGTACCGGCTTATTGGCGGGGAGATTTCCCCGGTTTGGGGTCGGTGTGAGGGAGCATTTTTATTTCAGGGCTGGAAACAAGGATATTGCGGATGCACGCATTGGCTTACGTCAGTAAATCCCAAATGGGTTTTGATCAGAGCAGTCTGGATATGCTGGCGGAACGCTCCAACCGCCAGAATTATTCCCTGGGCATCACCGGGTATCTGTGTTACACCGGCGAACTTTTCCTGCAATATCTGGAGGGGCCGGAGGCCGAGGTTGCCGGGCTGATGGAGCGGATAGAGGACGATCCCCGCCATCGCGTTATCGAGGTCGTGAAGCTGGGGAATATCGGGCAGCGCACCTTTCCGGACTGGAGTATGCGCTATCTCCGGAAATCCGAATGGGAGCGCTTCGATTTCGAGAAGCTGATGCTGGATATGCTGGAGGTTACCCGGCGGCCCCATTACCGTCAGGAGCTTATTCAGGACTTTATCATCCGGATTGTTCGGCGCATTTCCGAAACCAAATCCCCCTGAGTTTTCCCGCCTTTTTGAAATTCATCATTTACCTTTTTCCGCCAGAGGCATTTATTGATGGAAGCGCTAATGCATCCTCAACCTTGTTATACACACACGGGAAATTCCAATGACATTCAGAAATGCGCCATACCTGTTGGTTGTGCTGGCTCTGCTGGTGATGGCCGGATTTATTTACTCCCAACAGCAGAAAGGGTCCGGCATGCAGGGAAACAATAAAGAAACCTTTTCCAGGGAATGGGAACAGGTGATGCAATTTCAGGACCAGGGCCTGCCGCAATCCGCTCTGGAAGTGGTGGAAAAAATCTACCGGGAAGCGCGCAAAAGCGGCAATCGGGTCCAGGTGGTCAAGGCCATCGGATACCGTGTTTCCCTGAAAGCCAGCTTTGAGGAAGAGCCCTTCTTCAATCTTGTCAATACCCTCAAAGCTGAAATCGGGGAAAGCCGCTTTCCCGAGAAGGCTATCCTGCAATCCATGCTGGCCGAGGCTTATTACGTCTATTA
>JAGRBF010000175.1 GCA_020434205.1 Calditrichota bacterium
CCCTTTAAAGCGGGAGGCATCGCCCCGGGCGCCAAGGTCGCCTTGCTGAGCCGCCTTTGCCAGGGCAACGCTTTCGCCGATCAGAACACGCAGGTTTTCACGAATCAGATTGACGCTTTTCGAAAAAGATTCCTGTTTTCCGGGTAAATCCCGCATCTTATGCTCGAGATCCCCGCCGGCATAATCCTTCAGGATTACAATACACTCTTCCATGGGTTTGGAAATGGCATCAATGGTGGCATTTACCCCGCCGACCAGCTCTCCGAAGGCGCCATCCAGACCCGCAACAACACAGCGGGCATCGAGGTCGCCGGCAATCTGGGCATCAATGGTTTTCCTGAAAGCGGCTATCAGGCGGTTCAGATTTTCCTTCATGGTTACCAGGGATTGGCCCAGGATATCTTCGTTCGAAGCCACGGCGATCGCAACCCCGAGATCGCCCCTGGCCAGGGCATTGGCAGCCTCTGCCTTTTCCTTCAGGGAGTCGCTCATTGCCCGGAAGGCGGAAGCCAGCTGCCCGATTTCGTCCCCGCGATTGATATGCAGTTCGCTATCCAGGTCCCCATGGGCAATACGTTTGGCAACGGCCGTAATTTGCATCAGCGGATTGGAAATCAGGCGCGTGCCGCTCACCATCATAACCGCCACCGCCACCAGCCCAAGAACCAGCATAAAAATCAGGGTAACAATATTGTCCGAATAAGCGTCCGAGGCACTGGCTTCGGACCGGGAGGCCATATCCAGCTTCAACTCGGTCAGTTGATCGACAAAATCCCGCATAAATTCAAAACGTTCTGCCGCCTCGCCGGTGGTCAGGCTCATGGCCAGGGCCCTGCTTTCGGGGGTATTTTTCTGCCAATTTTCAACTACCTGTTTCGATACCGCTTCCCAGTCGGCAAAGGCGCGTTCGAATTTGACAACGATATCCTTTTCCACCTGGGTAAACGCCAACTGCTTATAGGCATTCCAGCGGGTTTTGGACTGACCGAGATTTTCCTGATAGGCATCGAGAAAAGCCTGGAAATCCGCACTTCCCGGTTGGGTATAAATCATCGATCGTTCGGCAACCAGCAGTTGCTGAAGATCGCGGTCTGCTTCGATCAGCTTGTCGATGGCCGGCAATTGTTCATGATAAATCTGAAGCAAATTGCCCTGAATATTGGTGCTGCTGCGATATCCGGAAATCCCGACGATGACCATGAAGGCAATCATCAGGGAAAACCCGATAATCAGTTTGGTGCGAATACTTTTATTTTTGAACCAATCCATGGCATTTCCCGCATTTAAGGAGTTTTAAAAACATATCGACCTCACGAGAGAGGCTCTTGCCCCCCGGCTTCCCGGTTTCCGCCGCCCCTAAAAGGCTCCCTGGACCAGGACCTGAAATGCGTCGCCACCATCCAGATCGGAGAGCACATAATTGAACTGAATTTTGGACTCATTTTGTTTAGCCGGATTCAAGAAGATATTCAGCCCAAAGGTGAAATTGGCCTGATCCTTGTTGTTATCCGAAACATCCAGGTTTTCGTACTTTAAAAGCGGTTCCAGCATGGGATGGACCCGGTAGCCGGCCTGTCCGTAATAAGCGGTACCATCCGAACCGCCGTTTTGGGCGTCATCGCGATTCACATATTCCGCTTTCAGCTGAAGTTTATCCCGAACTTTAAAGCGCGCTCCGGCGCCCAGCACAACCACGGTTTCCTGGCTGTCCACACTGGTGAGGGCGGAGCCGCCAAAGGCTTCCAGATGCACCCTTTTGTCCGGGTCCAGGCTTACCCTTGCAGCCAGGGTATAATCCTGTCCGGCCGCGGGGTCTCCGACATCGTTGGCTTTATTGGGTCCGGCGTTGAAAGCCCCGGCGGCAAATCCGAATTTTTGGCTGCCCAGCTTATCAGCATAGAGCATAGCCCCGGCATCAAAGTGAAAAATCAGAGACTGGGCGAGGCCCCGCTTTACGATATCCAGTTGAGATCCCGGGGTGTTCCACTCCATCCCCAGCGGCGTTTTGAATTTTCCGACCCGCAGGCGCAACTGGTCGTTGGGTTTCAGATCCAGATAAGCAAATTTGATGATACCCGGGGTATCGCCATCGTTATCCAGATCCTTGTCGGTATTTTTAAAATCCACCAGTAAACGATAATCCATGCGGTCGTTCAAGGTGCCGCGCGCCCCCAGCCGAACCCGCTCGAACCCAAAAACCAGTGCTTTGTTGGTTTCGGATTTGATCATGGTCATTTGGGTATAACCACCGAATTTGATGCTTGGCCCCGCGGGTTTTTCCTCGGTTTGTCCCGATACCAGGGAGCTAAACATCAGGACGATTGTTACGGATAAGACGATGAGCTTTTTCATTCGAGACTCCCTATTGTTCCATTGGCGCATTTGTTGGTCTCAGAATTATCGAAAAAACAGCATCATTACTTGAGCCGAACGGTCCTGACCCCGATTATTTTTGCCGGTCCGGCTTAATGCTGGAAATAGGGGGTTGGGTGGATGGGTGGTTGGGTGGATGGGTGGTTGGGTGGTCATGTAGCCATGTAACTCTGTAACCCCTTCAGTCTGTAAAATCCCTATACAGATAGAAGCGCCTTTTACCGAACCTCCCCATCCCCTTCTTCTGAAAGCCTTGATTCTTAAGGAATTCCGTTTGTCCCGCCCATTGGCACAGCCCTTGCAAAACGAACTGCCATCCGGCGTGATTTTTTTGCCTTCCGGCCCACGGATCCCATACAGGAGGAAAATGGCATGCCTTATTGCCATCGATGTTTCAAATGGATTTGTATCCCGATTTTTATCAGTTGGCTGATCGGCACCCTTGCCGCCCAGCCAACCCTTCCCAACCCCATTTTATTTGTGACCCAACTGCCCATTCCCGACGAGTGGATGACCATCAGCCAGACTTTCGGCAACCATATCGGCAGGCCGAACCAGGCCGGGCGCGGGGGAGATTTGTGGATTCGCTACCCGGACGGCACCCTGCGCAACCTCACCGAAGAGGCCGGCTACGGGCAAAGCGGTTTTCAGGGAAACGCCAGCATTGCCGTGCGCGACCCCAATGTTTATTGGGACGGCACCAAGGCGGTTTTCAGCATGGTGATCGGCGCTCCCGAGCAGCGCTACCGATATGAAGATTATTACTGGCAGCTCTACGAGATTACCGGACTGGGGCAAAACGATACCCCGGTGATCACCCCGGTGCCCAATCAGCCGGCCGATTTCAACAACATCAGCCCCGCCTATGCCCCGGACGACCGCATCATCTTTTGCAGCGACCGTCCCCGCAACGGGGCGCGCCACCTCTATCCGCAGCTGGACGAATACGAATCCGCTCCCACCGTTACCGGGATCTGGTCCCTGGACCCGGCCTCGGGCGATTTGCGGATGCTTAACCACTCCCCTTCCGGGAGTTTTCGCCCTTTTGTGGACAGCTACGGACGGGTAATCTACACCCGCTGGGATCACCTGCAGCGCGACCAGCAAAACGGCGGCGGTGGGGGGGCCTTCAACTGGAGCGACGAAAGCGCCGGGGCCACCAACACCGGCTCTGCGGAGGAGATTTTTCCCGAACCCCGGGAGACGGTGGGGAATGTTAACGGGCACCGCTTCGAATCCTTCTTCCCCTGGCAGATCAATCCGGACGGCACCGAAGAAGAGGTGATCAATCACATCGGGCGCCACGAGCTAATCAGCTACTTCACCCGCAGTTTTACCGACGATCCCAATCTCGACGACTTTTACGGTCCCAGCACCAATCGCCTGGAGCACATGTTTCAGATCAGGGAAGACCCCACCACTCCCGGCGATTATTTCGCCATCGACTCCCCGACCTTCTACCACCACGCCGCAGGGCGGATTATCCGCCTGGACGGAGCGCCGGACGCCAATCCGGAGGCCATGCGCATCAGCTACGTTACCGCCGACGGTTACGCGGGCGGGCACTACCGCAATCCCCTGCCCCTCTCCGACGGCACCCTGATCGCCGCTTACACCCGGCATAGCGGGACGGTGAACAACCTGGGCAGCCGGGAATTTCCGCGCTCGCCCTTTCGCTTTCGCCTGCACACCCTGAGCGGCAACGGTGGTCCCCTGGGCGCCGACCAGCCCCTCACCCCGGGAATCCGCAAGCCGGTCCAGTTTTACGACCCGGATGTGCTGGTAACCTACGCCGATTCGGTGGACCTGTGGGAGTTTGATCCGGTGGAAGTGGTAGCCCGACCCCGCCCGGCTCTGCGAAGCGGAACGGTGGAGGCCCCGGAGCAGCAAATTTTTTCCGAAGAGAACATCTCGGTGGACGATCTGCGGGACTTTTTGGTCCGCAACGAGCTGGCCCTGGTGGTGAGTCGCAACGTCACCACCCGCGACCGGGCGGATCTCCAGCAACCCTATAACCTGAGGGTTACCGGCACCAGCACCGAAACCCTGGGCGCCGGTGGGCGGGTCTACGACATTTCCCACATGCAGTTTTTCCAGGGGGATCAGATTCGCGGCTACGCCAATTATCCCAGCCAGGGACGTCGCATCCTGGCCCAACCCATGCACGATGGCCTGCAGATAAACGTCCCCAATCCGGGCGGCCCGGCCGGCAGCGTGCGCATCGGCAACGACGGTTCCATGGCCGCCTTTGTGCCCGCCAGCAGGGCGCTTACCTGGCAAAGCACCGGGGACGCCGGGGACGCGGTGGTCCGGGAACGCTACTGGGTTACCTTCCAGGCCGGAGAAATCCGGGTTTGCGCGGGTTGCCACGGGGTCAACACCGTAGACCAGGCGGGCAATCCCCCCGCCGCCAATGCCCCCGAAGCCCTGCGCGAGCTGATGCAGCATTACAAAAGCCTGACCGGCATCGCGGATGATGTGCCGGGCAATCTCCCCACTACCGTGGCATTGTTGGGCAATTATCCCAACCCCTTTAATCCCGCCACCACCATTGTCTACGCCCTGCCGGAGCAGGCGGCGGTGGAGCTGACCGTTTACAATCTGCTGGGCGAGTCCGTCACGACTCTGGTGAAGGGCACCCAGTCCGCCGGCCGGCACGAGGTTCGCTGGCAGCCCGGAGAATTGAGCAGCGGGATCTACCTGTACCAGCTACAGGTCGGTGCGCAGCGCTATTCCGGTAAAATGATTT
>JAGRBF010000176.1:0-929 GCA_020434205.1 Calditrichota bacterium
CTTGAACCAGGCGCGGGCAAAGGCATCGGCGAATTGATCCGGATTTTCGTGGAAGCGCCGGGAAATTTTTTCGTAGTCAGGATCCATGCGCATGGCCATATCCGCGGTGGTCATGATAATGGGGACCCGTTTGGCGGGATCGTGGGCGGCGGGGGCCATATCCTCTGTCTTGAGGTTTCTGGGGGTCCATTGATTGGCCCCGGCCGGGCTTTTCACCAGTTCCCACTCGTAGCCGAACAGCACGTCGAAATAGCCGTTGTCCCATTTGATGGGATTGGGGGTCCAGGAGCCTTCGATACCGCTGGTGATGGTGTCGTCGCCTTTTCCGGAGCCGTGGCGGCTGCGCCAGCCCAGGCCCTGCTCCTCGATGCCGGCCGCTTCCGGTTCGGGTCCCACCAGAGCGGCATCGCCGGCGCCGTGGCACTTGCCGAAAGTATGTCCCCCGGCGGTGAGGGCCACCGTTTCCTCATCATTCATGGCCATGCGGGCGAAAGTTTCGCGGATGTCCTTTGCGGAGGCCAGGGGATCGGGGTTGCCGTCCGGGCCTTCCGGGTTGACGTAGATCAGCCCCATTTGCACTGCTGCCAGGGGGTTTTCCAGATCGCGCTCCCCGGAATAGCGGCTTTGGGGTTTGTCGCTGGTGGCCAGCCATTCGCTCTCTGCGCCCCAGTAAATATCCTGCTCGGGTTCCCAGATATCTTCCCGTCCGCCGGCGAAGCCGAAGGTTTTGAGGCCCATGGATTCGATGGCGCAGTTGCCGGCCAGGATCATCAGATCGGCCCAGGATATTTTGCGGCCGTATTTTTGTTTGACGGGCAGGAGCAGGAAACGCGCTTTGTCCAGATTCACATTGTCCGGCCAGCTGTTGAGGGGGGCAAAACGCTGAGAGCCCGATCCGGCGCCGCCGCGGCCGTCTCCGGTGCGGTAGG
>JAGRBF010000176.1:957-7523 GCA_020434205.1 Calditrichota bacterium
GTGCCAGGCCATGCGGATGAACAGGGGACCGTAATGACCGTAATCGGCGGGCCACCAGTCCTGCGAGGTGGTCATCAACTTGTAGATATCCTGCTTTACCGCCTTAAGGTCCAGGCTTTTAAAGGCCTTGGCGTAATTGAAATCGGGGTCCATCGGGTTAGACAGCGAAGATTGCTGATGCAGGATGTTGAGGTTGAGCTGATTGGGCCACCAGTCGCGGTTTGAGGTTCCGCCACCGGCAACGTGGTTTACCGGGCACTTGCCTTTGTTGCTCATAGGGTAATCTCCAGGTTTTTTAAGGTTCGGTAATAGGATGCAGAAAGGAATATAAAAGGTTCAGGGACGCTTGGCTACGGATTAAAAATCTGGTGGGGGTGGGGAGGGGCGGAATGGGCCGGTCGGGAAAATAACCCTTGGGGGCCTGGAAATTCGCATTTTTGGGCAAAAATTGCTATTCTTAGCCACAGTTGGGCAAATTTGCCTTTGCGGACGCGGGAATTTTACCTCCTCTTCAAACGAACAACTACTTTTTGCAGGGCCGACTTATTGACGCTTTTGCCTTGATGGCAGTTGCGCTTTTTGGGTCACTAAAAAAGCCTTCCAAGCAACCACGTTGCGGCGGTTGGTCGGAAATGGCCCTTCCTGCGATTGCCTTCTAATCCCCGGAGCGGGTAGTTATGGTAAACAGATCAGGTTTTTTTCGCCAATTCTTTGCGGTGTTCTGTCTGTGGTCGGGATATTTCACCTTAATGGCCCAGGAAGTGGTGGTTCCGGTTCAGGATTCTCCTGCCCTCAGCTTTGAGCACATTTCCCTTCCGGAAGAGCTTGAAGGCGCCGGGGTCCACTGTATGCTGCAGGACCGGACCGGGTTTATGTGGTTTGGAACCAGCAGGGGGTTATGGCGCTACGATGGGTATCAGTTCGTCGTATTTCGCCAGGAGGTTCAAAACCCGAATTCTTTGGTGGGGGATTTTATCATAACCCTCTTTGAAGACAAAGCCGGCAATCTCTGGATGGACGATGTTATACAGGGGATTACCCGGCTGGATACCCAGAGCAGGCGATTTTACCGCTATGTCCATTCAAAAGATGATCCGAACAGTATTTCCGAAGGCCAGGTCTACAGCGTAATAGAAGATCGTTCGGGGAATCTCCTGGTAGGTGCGGGCCGGGGAATTAATCGATACAATCCGGAACAGGATAACTTTTTCGATCTAGCGGCAGATTCGCTATTGAAAAACGCGTTGAACAACGCATCGATTGGCCGAATTTACGAGGACTCCAAGGATCGTTTTTGGCTGGGCACCACCCGGGGACTCCTCCTGTGGGACCCCGGGCAGGAAACGGTGAAAAACCTTTCCGCCCATTTTGCTTCCATACCAGGGCTTGTAAATTTTAGCAACTACGCGATTGAGGAGGATTTGAGCGGCAATGTCTGGGTCGGGCTTCAGGGTGTTTTAAGCCGCTTTGATGCCGAAGTTGAGCACATAACCCAGTATCTGTTTGAGCCGAACCCCGAGAGTTATTTACCGTCCACCCGGATTTGGGATCTGGAAGTTGACCAACACAATTTTTTGTGGTTGGCCACGGAAAACGGGATATTTTGCTTCAATCCCAATACGGAAAAATTTAACGCCTACCCGCATCAGGCCCTAAAGCCGCAAAGCCCCCGCTCCAACTTCATGACCAGTGTTCTCGAGGATCGCTCCGGCAATTTGTGGTTCGGCAGCGGAAGCATGTGGGGCAGGGCCCGGGGAGG
Source organism: Calditrichota bacterium (assembly GCA_020434205.1). Classification (GTDB taxonomy): domain Bacteria; phylum Calditrichota; class Calditrichia; order RBG-13-44-9; family J075; genus JAGRBF01. The sequence continues at coordinate 2,717 of JAGRBF010000176.1, forward strand.
GGGATTCGGCATTGAATTTGTGAATCGCCGCAAACCCCACATAAAACACATTCCTCGTGAGGCGGAAAACGGTCAAAACAGTTCAAATTTTAATGTCCACACCACCTTTGAAACCCGCGACGGCGATTTATGGGTGGGAACATCGAGAAACGGGCTTTTCCGGTTCGATAATTCAAAAAGCCGTTTTACCCGATATCTTCATGATGAAAATGATCCTACCTCGATAAGTCAGAATTCGGTGATGTCCCTGCATGAAGATCGGGATGGGGTCCTTTGGGTTGGGACCTTTGATATAGGGCTTAATCGATACAATGCCGGAGAGGACAATTTTACCCGTTTTCAGAATGATCCCGAGGACACCCTTAGCCTGAGTCGAAATCGGGTTACCGATATTTTTGAGGATAGCCGGCGACGATTGTGGGTGGCGACGTATCCCGGTGGCCTGAATCTCATGAACACGGATAAAAAAACATTTACCCGCTTCCTGCATGATCCGGAAGACGAAACTTCAATTGGCTCAAATTATCTGAGCTCTGTCATTGAAGATAAATCCGGATTTCTGTGGGTGGGGACCAGTGTGGGGATCAGTCGTTTTGATCCGGTGAGCAAAAAATTTACCCGCTACCTGTACGATCCGGATAATCCTCAAAGTTTAAACAATAATTTCGTTTGGCACATGCTGATAGATTCCTCCGGGCAATTCTGGCTTGCCACCAGCGGGGGCCTGCTTCTTTTTGAGCCCGAGACTGACAAGTTCATCCCCATTGCCGCGGTTCCAGATCTTCCCGATAATCGTGTGTGTGATATTATTGAGCAAAAACGAGGAATCTTATGGTTAAGCACCGATGGTGGCATTTCCCGTTATGAGGTGGATAAGGGGCAATTCCGAAACTACTACATGCGGGATGGTTTAAGGAACTCGTTGTTCTCCTTCGGGAGAGCGCATAAGGGCGCAGACGGAACCCTGTATTTCTCCGGAACCTTGGGGGTGGATTATTTTCACCCCGATCAGATGGTCGATACCTTTCAATCCAATCCGGTTGTTTTTACCCGTCTGCGCTATTACGAGGATAACGGCGGGAAAACCGTGGAAGTGACGGACGACTTTGTCGCAGGGCTGAAATCAATTCGCCTGGGACCCAATCAACAGAACTTTACCGTTGGCTTTACCCACCTGAATTTTGCCAATCCTCTCGATAATCAATATGCCTACAGCCTGGGCAATACGAATGCCGAATGGATTCCTATCGGTAATCGAAACGATATTACCTTTTCCAATTTGCCGCCCGGAGATTACACCCTGAAGGTTCGGAGCGCCGATAAATCCGGGCAATGGTCGGATCAGATCGCCACTCTGGACATTGCCATCATTCCCCCATGGTACAGAACCACTGCAGCCTATGGCATTTATCTTATAAGTCTGGCTCTATTGATCTGGTGGGGACGCCGCTATGAGATGAGCCGGGTCAAACTCAGAAATGATCTGGAGATCCGGAATATCGAAACGCGTCAACTGAAAGAGCTGGACAGTCTGAAATCCCGCTTTTTTGCCGGTATCTCCCATGAATTCCGAACCCCTTTAACCATAATCCTCACCAGCATCGAAAAATGGATGCCGGCGGATTCACCTTCCCCCACCCGCAAAGACCTCAATGTGTTGCACCGCAGTGCCCTGGGCCTGGAGAAATTGATCAACCAAATCCTGGATCTTACGCGTCTGGAAGCCGGCAAAATGAGCCTGACGGTTTACGAGGAAGATCTGATTGCCTCGACCCGGTTTCTGATGGCCGCTTTTCAGTCCCTGGCAGATCAAAAAAATATTGATCTGCAATTTATCGCAAGGGCTGGGGAAATAAGGGTCTGGCTCGATCGCGAAAAATACGAAACCATCTTCAATAACCTGTTGTCCAACGCCCTGAAGTTTACCCCGGAGGGCGGCCGGGTGTCAGTTGAAGTCTCTCTGGCAGAAGGGGTTGAGTCCGGGGTGGAAACCACGGCGATTCTCCGGGTGGTTGATAACGGGGTTGGGATCCCGGAAAATCAGCACATACGCATCTTTGACCGTTTTCACCAGGTGGACTCAACTCCCCATGTCTCCGGTAGCGGTCTGGGTCTGGCTCTGGTAAAGGAGCTGGTTCACCTCCATCAGGGTGAAATTGGGGTAAAAAGCACTCCGGATGAGGGGAGCGTCTTTACTGTTTTTTTTAAGCCGGGTTGCAGCCACTTCCCGGAAGAATTTATGGGACCTGCCAAAACCACTCGCCTAACCCGGTCCCCGGCGCTTCCCATATCCGCCTGGATGGATATGCCTGAAAAGGAGATCGGGTATCCTGCAGATCCTTCCCCGGTTAATCCTCTTCCGGAGGGTGGCCGGAAATCGATCCTGATTGTAGAAGATCACGACGATATGCGGCGGATGATCCGTGAGGCTTTTGAAGAGACCTTCGAGATCCTTGAGGCCCGGGATGGTATAGAGAGTTTGAAATTGGCTGAAAAGCACGCTCCGGATCTGATTATCAGCGATGTGATGATGCCCAGGATGGACGGGGTGGAAATGTGCCGGAAGCTCAAAAACAGCGATAGCACCAGCCACATTCCCGTTATCATGCTCACGGCAAAAGTGTCTCAAACCGGAAAGCTGCAGGGACTGGAAAGCGGCGCCGACGCTTACCTCAGTAAACCTTTTCAGATGGAAGAACTTCGGGTTCGTTCCGTAAAACTCATGGAACAGCGGGAGCAGCTCCGCAAAACTTTCCAGCGAACCCTGGTTCTGGAACCGGCCGAAATTGCGGTCAATTCCCGGGATGAAATCTTTCTGGAAAACCTGAAAAATCTGCTCGAAGAGAATCTGGCTGATCCCGATTTCCAAAAAAATCAGCTCGCCGCGGGGCTGGGTGTAAGTGGCAAACAAATGGATCGCAAGCTGAATGCCTTAACGGGAAACGCCTCCGGCCAGTTTATTCGGCTCTTCCGCCTTAAACGGGCCGCCGATCTGCTGAAAGAGGGAGCTGGCAATGTAACCGAGATTTGTTTCTCGGTGGGATTCCAGAATACCTCTCATTTTGCCAAAGTATTCAAGGATACATTTGGCCTGTCGCCCAAAGATTATCAGAATCAGCATTACCACACCGACGACTAAAGTGCCCCAAAATCAGTCAAATATACCCAAAATGTCCCAAATGCGTTCGTTTTTGTCCCGCCTGAGATAGAAATCCCACCTCTGTCTAACTACCTTGAGTTACCCTGTATTACCCGCCCGGCATGCCATTGGATAGGGAAATATGTGCCCAATTCTAAACCTGACTTTCCCAGTGTTGGAAAACCCACTGAACGGGAGGAATACTCGCGATGAAATCCTTATACTTTTTATTTGCATCCTGTTTACTTTTTGTTTCCGGTTTGTTCGCCCAAATCCAATTCACCCCACACGTCATCCATCAAAATGGCGATGACACCGCTATCTTCGTCGATGCGGCCGATATGGATAGCGGGTCCCCGCCCGGCGAAGTGGTGCGCCGCAGCCTGGTGGTGGCCGGGGATACCCGGGAATACCTCCTTTACATTCCCAGCGCCTACGACGGGAGTGAAGCCTGGCCGCTGGTGTTTAATTTTCATGGCCACCAAAGCAATGCGGCCAATCAAATGAACACCCATTCCAAGATGAATATTATTGCCGATACCGCTCATTTTCTGGTGGCCTATCCGGAGGGGAAACAGGTCAATTTCCCGGGTTTTGGTACTGCCCCGGGTTGGGTGGTGCCTTCGGTTACCGCGGTGGACGGGCAGAATGATCTTGCCTTTGTTGGGCGCATGCTGACGGACATTCAGGACACCGTGAATGTCGATGAGGGGCGAATCCATGCCACCGGTTGGTCCAATGGCTGCATGTTCGCTTTTTATGTGGGCTGCCAGTTCGAAGAAATTTTTGCCTCGGTAGGTGGTGTCTCCGGACCCATGACGGTAGGTATGCCGGATGCCTGCCGGGGGTCCCGACCGCTTTCTACCTTGTTGATCCACGGCACCGCCGATCCGGTCGTACCGTTTACCGGCATCCCCAACCTGGTCTTGCCGGTGCCGGAGACCCCTTCATTCTTTGCGGCGCGGAATAATTGCTCCCGGGATTCCATTCTGACATTTTTGCCGGATGTGGACTCCACCGACCAAAGCACCGTAACCCTCATCGAATACCCGAATTGTCAGGGCGGGCATTTGGACCCGGCCATCGAAACCGTTTTTTACCGGGTCGAAAACGGGGGGCATGCCTGGCCGGGAACCGCACCCGATTTTTTGGGAAATACCAATTATGATATCAATGGCAGCGAAGAAATCTGGCACTTCTTCAAACGCAATCCTTATCCGGTAATTATACCTCCCGGACAGGTCCACCAGCGGAGCTTTGTGCAGGATGATTCGCTTCGAGAGTATTTGCTATATGTCCCGGAAGGGTATACCGGCACCGAGCCCTGGCCGCTGGTGATCAATTATCACGGCTTCAGCATCGATGCCGCCACCCAGATGGACTATACCAACATGAACGCCACCGCAGATTCCGCCCATTTCCTGGTGGCCTATCCGGATGGACAGGAGGTTGAGGATATCGTTTTCGGCAGCTTTGGCAAAGGATGGTATATCCCCGGCTCTTACCGGGCAGCTCACGACGACGTGGCTTTCACGGAAAGCATGATCGACCACATCAACGCGGATTTCCCGTTGGACAACGCCCTCATTAACGCCACCGGCTGGTCCAACGGCGGTGAATTTGCCTATCACCCGGCGTGTATGTTGCCGGAGCGGATTGCCTCGGACG
>JAGRBF010000177.1 GCA_020434205.1 Calditrichota bacterium
CCGATGCGGTGCACGTAATCTTCCGGATCCAGGGGCAGGGTGTAGTTAATCACGTGTTCCAGGCCTTCGATATGGATGCCTCGACCAGCCACATCGGTGGCCACCAATACCTGGAATTTACCTTCCTTGAACTCCTCCAGGGTGCGGATGCGCCGGCGCTGGGGAACATCCCCGCTTAGAATGGCGCACTCTACCCCGTGTTTGTGCAGGAGGTCGGCCAGCTTCCGGGAATCCTCCCGGCGATTGCTGAAAAGAATAACCCGGTCCATGGTCTGGGACTTCACCAGGTTGACCAGCAGGGCGTCCTTGTCGTCGTTGGTGACGACGTAAACCAACTGTTCAACCGTGTCTACCGCGACCTGCTCCGGCTCGATTTCCACCTGAATGGCGTCGGTGGTCCAGCTGTTGGCCAGGTTCAGCACATCCCCGGAAAGGGTGGCGCTGAAGAACAAGGTCTGGCGTTTTTGTTTGGGGGGAGTGCTGTAGACAATGCGTTTGACGTCCGGAATAAAGCCCATGTCCAGCATGCGGTCGGCTTCGTCGATTACCAGGATTTCCACCTTGCTGAGGTCCAGCACCTTGTTCTGCTGGAAATCCAGCAGGCGACCCGGGGTGGCCACCACGATATCGGCGGGAAGACCCTCGATACGCTCTTTTTGTTTGCGGTAATCGGTGCCGCCGTAAACCTGCTGGACGTTGATGTCCGTGTACGGCCCCAGGCCATAGGCGTCCTTGGCGATCTGAATAACCAGCTCCCGGGTGGGGGCCAGGATCAGGGCCCGGGGTACCCCCGGCTTATGCTCTTCGGCCGGCCTGGGGTTGCGCAACAAATGGTTGAAAATGGTGATCAGAAAGGCGGCGGTTTTACCGGTGCCGGTCTGGGCTTTGCCGGTGGCGTCCTTGCCGGCCAGGGTGTCCCCCATTATTTCCGCCTGAATGGGCGTGCAATACTGGAAGTTGAGATCGGCAATCGCCTTCATCACCTCGGGGGGCAAATCGAAATCGTGGAACCGCTTTTTCTCGGGATCCACCGGGACCACAAACTGGCTGGCATCCCAGTCGCCCAGCTCTTTTTTGACGTGTTTCTGGATTTGGGGACGGCTTTCTCCCTGCCCCTGCGGGGTTTCCGGTTTGCGACGCTGGCGCCGTCTGCCGCCCTGGCGTCGTTCCTGCCCGGATTGGTTAGAGGCATCGCTGCCTTGTTCCCGCTGCCCTTTTTCTTCCTGAGGGCGTCGGGAACCGTCCGGTTTGCCCCCGCGGGAGGGTCGCCGGCGGCGGCGTTGTCCGCCCTGGCTGCCTTCACCATCGCGCCGCTGACGGTCGCCGGAACGGCTGCGGGAGGGACGTTGGCCATCCCGTTCTTTTTTGTCCCCACGGGGACGGGTGGGTGTTGGTGCGGGTGCTTCGGCGGTGCCGAACAGGCCGCGGATAGACTCAATGAGTTTCTTGAACAAAAGTCACCTCTGGTGTCCTGAGGACCAGGCGGCCAAGCGCTACAGGGTGCGGGTAGGGTAAAATACTGCCGGAAGTTGAAACAAAAATCGGGGGGACAACTCCTGAAACACCCGGGTTCACCGGATGTAATTCAGCCGAAACGGTATAGGGTCCGTCAGATTGTGCTTTCTTCCTGTTCTGCAAAAACACCGAAGTGTTTGCTCCCACGGGAGTTTTACCCGTTGTTGCGCTTCCCCGGCTTTGTAACACCAGAATACCGGCCGGTATCTGTTGACGTGGGCTCAATGGAGAGCCAGGCAGTTTGGGGATTCGTTTTTGCGCTACTGTATCGCTTTAAAACCTGTTCCTTCTTTTCCTTAAGTAAGCGATTATCTATTGGGCCGGCCGGTTCTCGCCTTTTTCATTTTATGGTGTTACGACAGCTCTTTTCTGCCCAAAAAATCCGGCAACAAGCGCCGGAAAATTCTGTGTGCAAATGTCACCATCTTTTTAGGGAGATGTCAAGCAAAATTACGCATAAATGCAGAAATAACAGATCCCGTGGCCCGCTGGGATCATTGGCATTACGGGGCGGGGATATTGCGGTCCGGAAAATCGCTGAAAACCCCGTCCACTCCCAGGCGGGCCATGCGCCGGATGTCCTCCGGGTGGTTGGCGGTATACACCAGAACTTCCATGCCGCGGCTGTGAGCGTCTGCCACGATGTCCGCATCGATAAAATCCAGGCTGAGGTTGACGGCGCTGGCGCCCAATTGCTCGGCAAACTCGCAGTAATCCAGGGGAATGCCGCAGATCAGCGCTCCGCGGGGGATGCGCGGAAAGCGGGTTTGCATCTCCCGCAACAGGTGATGGTTGAAGGAGGAAACCAGAAAATGGTGATAGTCCCGGGTGCCGCCCTCCACCAATGCTTCGATCATCCTCCCCACCTTCCCGGCGGTAAAGGGGCCCTTCAGCTCAATGTTGATGCAGGCTTTTTCGCCCACCAATTCCATAACTTCTTCGAGAAAGGGGATCTTTTCGCCCTCGCCGGCATCCAGGCCGCGCAGGTATCCCAGAGGATGATCCCACAGGTAGCCCCCGCCGTTGGTGGTGCGTTCCAGGCGTTCATCGTGGAAAACCAGCAGTTCGTTTTCGATGCGGTAAACATCCAGTTCGATCCAGCTGGCCCCGAGGTCCAGGGCTTTGCCAAAGGCTTTCAGGGTATTCTCCGGGGCGTAGCCGGAGGCCCCGCGATGGGCGATGATTTTCATAGGTCGGTATTTGCGCCGCAAGCATCACGGCTGCGCGATATTGGTTGATGATTCTTGAGCCGCAAACATGGCGGCTGTCCAATTACCTGCCTCCTGCTTCCTGCCGCCCGATTGAATAATTTTCAAAAAAAACGACATTACCCCAAATATCCGTCTAAAGGGGGAAGGCTGTCAACCGATAATAGGGAAATCCTATCAAAGGGTTGTTTCCTGTCCAATTGATCTGCTCTGAAAAAAGTTCATGGCCTGTTTTGCCCGGCGTGGCATGCGTTTTGCCTTTTTAAACCGCTATTAGGGAAAGCCCACGCACTTTCTTTCGATCCTGGAATTGGTTTTAACGGTTAATAGACTGGCGCTTGAACGTTTTTGGGACGGGTCAGGAAAAATGGATTTTTATCGTTTTTATCACCAGCGGGATTTTCGATCCGGGGGTTTTGTGCAGTTTCCTTACACCCGGGACGAGCCTGCTCAAAAGGAGCATTGCGATGGGACGCTTAAACCTTTTTGCCTGGCTGACCAAATTTCTGCCCCTGCTATTGTTGCTGGGGATGCCCGCTCTGGCGGCAACGGATTCTCCGGTGCTGCTTCGGGAAAAATTCGATGCGCGCCCCTTTCCCCCCAAAGGATGGGAAGTTTATACCCCCGCCGGAAACGGCTGGCACAGCTACCAGCGCCCCAACGGGAAACACCGCTCCGCGGTAGTGGGGAAAGTAACCCAGAGTTACGATGCTCAGAGCTGGCTGATTTCCCCGATCGTCGATCTGTCCGATAATCCCGATCCCCTGCTGATTTTCTTCGAAAAATTCGGTTATCTCAGCGGCTATCATCACCTGGAGGTTATGGTAACTGCCGATCTGGATCCCTATACCCCCAAGGAAGCGGCCCAGTGGGAAACCGTACAAAGCCTGACCGTTCAATCCCGCGGCTTTGCCTGGCGTCGCCGCATTCTCTCCCTGAAGCGTTATGCCGGTCAGCAGGTGCGCATTGCCCTGGTGGCCAGAATCGAGCCGGGTGGCAGCTACTGGCAGGTGGACGATCTGATGATCCGCAACAGCACCGCCGATTTGCCGGGAATGCCGGAAGTTCGGGTTTCCGGAAAGGACGGTCGGGTGGATCTTTCCTGGGGGACTGCCACGTCCTCGGTAGATGTGGTGTGTCGCGCTGCCCGTCCGGACGGGCGCTTTTACCCGATTTTCCGCTCCCACGGCCAGAACGGTTATACCGACCGCAATCTGCATAACGGCATAACCTACTGGTATCGCCTGTCCCGGGAAACTCCAGAGGGGGATGTGCTGGTTACCCCACCCATTGCCGTTACCCCGGCTGAAGGGGCGGTAGAGCATCTGGCGGTCAGCGAGTAGCGCTTTTTCCGGCGCCGGATTCCCGCCGACCTCGGTTCGGGTATTGCATCGCGACTAAAAAAATGGTATTGTACCGCCTGATCCCCGGAAAGGGGTGTTACGGACGGCAAAGCCGGATATTTGGTTAAGCGATGGCGCACCTATGGTATTATTGATCATCATTTCCATTTCCCTGATCCTTTCCTTCTTTTTCTCGGGAAGCGAAACCGCTTTTGTCTCCGTCAACAAGGTGCGGGTGGAGGTGTGGCGTCGCCAGAAGGACAAAACGGTGCGCCTGCTGATGCCTTTTTTGGCTCATCCCGAGCGTTTTCTCTACACCACCCTGATCGGCAACAACATCTTCAACGTCACCTTTGCTTCCCTGGCAACCATTTATCTCAATGAATTCCTCGATCAGGAGCTCACCTGGATCACCATCGTCATCCTCTCCCTGATGATCGGGGAGATTATTCCCAAAACCCTCTTTCGCTCCCTGGCCGACTGGCTGATTCGCCGCCTCACCTACCCAATGCACTTTTTTTACGTGCTGTTTTTGCCGCTGATCCGGGTGATCAGCTGGATCTCGGGAATTCTGCTCAAGCTGTTTGGCCATCATTCGGACGAGTTGAAGCCCTTTTTCTCGGAAAAGGATGTGGAGATTCTGCTGAATGAAAGTCAGGCCATTGTCCAGAAAAGCGATCCGCTGGGCGGGGAGGTCCTTTCCGGCATTTTGGCCCTCAAGGCCCTGAAAGTCCGGGACGCTATGATCCCCCGCACCGAGATTGTCGCCATTCCCGAAAGCGCCTCCCTGGAAGAGCTGATTGTTCTGTTCGAGGAATACGAGTTTACCAAGGTGCCGGTTTACCGGGACAATCTGGATAACATCATCGGCTATGTGGTGCTCAAGGATCTGCTGCTGGAGCCGGCAACCCTCAAGGACATGATGCGCAGCATTTCCTTTGTGCCGGATACCAAACGCTGCTCGGATTTGCTGTCGGAATTTCGGGCCCGGAACACCAATATTGCGGTGGTGATCGACGAATACGGCGGAACCGCCGGGCTGATCACCACCGAGGATCTGGTGGAAGAGCTGTTTGGGGAAATCGAAGATGAATACGATGATGTGGAAACCTGGATCCGGCCCATTGCCCCACATGCTTTCCGGGTTAATGCCCGGGTCGAGATCGAATACCTGAATCAGGAACTGGGCATCACCATTCCCGCCGGCGAATACGACACCCTGGCGGGGTTTATCCTCAACAGCCTGGGGCGAATTCCCCGCCGGGAAGAAACCTTTACCCTCAACCGCCTTACCTTTACCATCATTTCCGCCTCGCGTTTTAAGCTGGAGAGCATCCTGCTCCAGTTGCCGCCTGCCGAAGAAGCGGAATAGGGGATTCGGCAGCGCCATTGCCGGGATCCGGCCGGCTATCGGGATTTCGAATCCCTTTGAATCCCCTGGATCATTTCTTATATTTCCAAATTGTATAAAACGATGCAAAAATCCGTGGTAACAAGCCTTCACCTGCTTGTCAAAATGGCTCTGGCGCTGGGGATAGCGGCTTTTTCGGGTTTCTACCGAAGTTTGCCGTACAACCTTGCGGTAAGTCTGCTGGTCTGGATGCTGTTGCGCCGGGAGAATGTCCGCCTTTTCCGTTTTCCCCGGCAGGGATATTTTCTGGCTTTTTTTCTGGTGTCGGTTTTCTGTTTCCGGGCGATGGGGGGCTTCGGACAAATTCTGGTTCCCTTACCCCGGGGCCTGTCGGTGACAGTGGAAAGCGCGGCGGAAGGCTTGCTGTTTGTGAGTCAGTTGCTGCTTATTTTCCTCGTTTTCGGCATGGCCGTTTACGCCAATCCAACCGGACAAATGCCGTATTTTCTCCAGGCCTTGCACCGCCGGTTTCCCCGCTGGGAAGGGGGGCTGCGAATGGCCCGGATCGGCCTTTTTGCGGTGTGGCTGTTGCCCCGTTTTTTGCCCGGTAAGCCGGATGCGCCGGATCGGGCCGCCCTGGCCGCCAGGGCCACAGGGCGAAGTTGGCGGGAAAAGTTGAGCGGTGCCGGAGCGGAAATTCTGGACTTTTTTGAAAAGGTGCTCTCCCAGGCTGAGCTCGAATACGCCGGATTCCTGATGCGCAACCGGAATGCCGGCGAGTCTGCTCCGGTGTCCTTGGGGGTAATGCCCACCGTGGCAGTGGTTGCGGTGGTGATCGCCTCTCATCTGTTTTTGTGGTCCCTGCGTTAACAGCGGCGGTGCCGTTTTCGGGTCCGCTCATAACCCTTTGAGCCAAGGTCGGCGCTAATGGCCCTGAGAAACCTGAAACTGATTGTGGAATACGACGGCACGGATTATCACGGCTGGCAGTATCAGGACAATGTCGCCACGGTTCAGGGACGCCTGGAAGCCGCCATTTTCGGGATGACCGGGGAAACGGTGCGGGTTACCGCCGCCGGGAGAACGGACGCCGGGGTGCATGCCCGTGGACAGGTGGTCAACTTCAAAACCGGGCGGGACTTTCCCACCCATCGTTTTTTGACCGGCCTGAACGCCTATTTGCCGGCGGATATCGCGGTGCGTTCCGTTGCGGAAGTGGGTGAGGATTTTAACGCTCGTTTCTCGGCTGTGGAGCGGCGCTACCGGTATTATATCTGCACCGCCTATACCGCCCTGAACCGCCATGCCTGCTGGCAGTGTTTTTTTGAGATGGATGTGGCGGTGCTCAACGATCTGGCGGCCCTGCTGCCCGGACGGCACGACTTCGGGGCTTTTTGCCGGGTGGAGGTTACCAGCGAGACCAAAGTCTGCGAGGTGCGTCGATCGCTGTGGCTTCGCGAGGGAGACATGATCGTTTACGAGGTCTCCGCCGATCGCTTTTTGCATGGAATGGTGCGAACCCTGGTGGGAACCATGGTCGACGCCGCCCGCGGGAAAACGGATCCGGCGGATTTTGAAAGGGTATTCAGGTCGCGGGATCGCACCCTGGCGGGACAGGCGGCCCCGGCCCGCGGTCTGGTGCTGGAGGAAGTTCGCTACCCATAGTGTCCCCAAGGTCTGAAACTGAACTTTTTTTAAATGATGTCAACCTGGATGTATAAACTGGTGCGTTATTTTACCACGGCCCTGGTGGCCATCGCGTTGCTCTTTGCTGCCTGCGGTCGGCAACCGGAAGGCGAATCCGCCCACGGTAGCGGTCCGCAGGTGTCCGCCGCTCCGGCACCGCAGGACTCCCTCAACAACGCTCTTACAGAATCCCGCCATAATGCCATTACCCGCGCCGTGGCCCGGGTGAGCCCGGCCGTTGTGGGCATCAACGTTACCCAGATGCAGCGGGTCACCCCCCGCCTGCGCGATCCCTTCTGGGACAGCTTCTTTCCGGAGTTATACCGGGAACGCAGTCGCAAGGTGGAATCCCTGGGATCGGGGTTCATGGTCTCCCCGGACGGCTACATCGTTACCAATTATCACGTTATCAATCAGGCCACGGAAATCATCGTGACCCTTACCGACGGCCGCCGATTCAGCGCCCGCCTGGTGGGAAGCGACCCCACCAGCGACATCTCCATCCTCAAAATCGACGATGATGCGCCTTTTCCCTTCATCAAATTCGGCCAGACCCGCGATATTCTGGTCGGGGAATGGGTGATCTCCCTCGGCAATCCCTTCGGACTTTTTGCTCTGAACGATCAGCCCACCGTAACGGTGGGGGTGGTTAGCGCCACCGATCGGGATTGGGGCCGCACCGACGAGGGGCACCTTTATCTGGATATGATCCAGACCGACGCGGCGATCAACTCCGGTAACTCCGGGGGTCCCCTGGTGAATGCCCTGGGAGAAGCCATCGGGATGAACACCTTTATTTACACCGGCAGCCAATACCAGAGCGGGAATATCGGGATCGGTTTTGCCATTCCCATCGAGCGGGTCAGGGAAGTTTATGAGGAAATTCGCCAGCACGGGCGCATCAACCGGGACGTGTGGCTCGGTATTATGGACCTGCAGGATCTCAACCCACGCCTGGCCCGGGCTCTGGAGCTGAAAGGCACGAATGGGGTGTTGGTGGGGAACCTGGAGAGCGGCTCTCCCGCGGTGAAAGCGGGCATGCGGGATTACGACGTTATTGTTGCTCTGGAAGGCAAGAAAGTCGACAACCGGGCCGAGCTGGTGGAGATCTACAACAACCTCGACCTGCGGGTGGGCAGCAGCCTTAAATTCCTGGTAGAGCGCCAGGGCCGCCAGTCGGAAATCAAGGTAATCCTGGAACAAAAACCGGAATTGAGAAGAAGATGATCGATCGTTATACCCTGCCGGAAATCGGCAGAATCTGGGAAAATGAAAACAAGTTTCGCATCTGGCTGGATATTGAGATTCTTGCCTGCGAGGCCCACGCCGAACTGGGTAAAGTTCCCCGCGAGGCGGTAGCGGTGATCAAGGAAAAAGCCGACTTCAACGTGGAGCGGGTCCTGGCTATCGAAGAGGAAGTGCATCACGACGTTATCGCCTTCCTCACCAACGTGGCGGAATACGTGGGAGAGCCCGCCCGTTTTATCCACTACGGGATGACCTCCTCGGACATTCTGGACACCACCCTGGCGGTTCAGATGAAGCAGGCCGGGGAGCTGTTGCTGGCCAAAACCGAGGCGGTAATCGAGGTGTTGGGGCGTCAGGCGAAACGCTACAAAGACGCGCCCATGCTGGGCCGTTCTCACGGGGTGCATGCCGAACCCATCACCTTCGGATTTAAGCTGGCGGTGTTTTACAGCGAGATGCTGCGCAACCGCGAGCGCCTCAAAAACGCCATAAAAACCGTTTCGGTGGGCAAAATTTCCGGGGCGGTGGGCACCTTTGCGCACATGCCCGCTTTTGTTGAGGAGTACGTCTGCGAGAAACTGGGCCTGGAAGCCGCGGCCGTTTCCACCCAGGTGCTCCAGCGGGACCGTCATGCCGAATACATGAGCGCTCTGGCGGTTACCGCGGCCACCATCGAAAAAATTTCGGTGGAAATCCGCCACCTGCAGCGCACCGAGGTCCTGGAAGCGGAAGAACCCTTCGGTTCCCGCCAGAAGGGCTCCTCGGCCATGCCCCACAAGAAGAACCCCATCATCTCCGAACGGCTGACCGGGATGGCCCGCCTCATCCGCGGAAACCTGGTGGCCGCCCTGGAAAATGTGGCCCTGTGGCACGAGCGGGACATCTCCCACAGCTCGGTGGAGCGGGTTATTTTGCCGGATTCCACAATTACCTTATATTATATGCTGGAGAAGCTGCGTTTCCTGATCGACGGGCTGGTGGTTAACGAGGAGCGCATGCTGAAGAACCTGGAGGACAACCGCGGGATGATTTTCTCCCAGACGGTTTTGTTGCGCCTGGTGGACAAAGGGGTGACCCGCGAAGAGGCTTACCGGCTGGTGCAGCGCAACGCGCTGCAGGTGTATCACAACCAGACCACATTGCTCAACGAGCTGCGGCAGGACGAGGATATCCTGAAGTACTTCACCCCCGGGGAGCTGGCGGAAATGTGCGATTTGAAAAACAGACTGCAAAACATTAATATACCCTTTCAGCGCTTAGGGTTGATCTAAAACCGGAGGATTTTCGGATGGAAATGAAAGAATTGATCGGCGAGGGGCTTAACAAAAAAATATACGCGACCAATCAATCGGATCAGGTGATTTACGCCTACAACGACAAAAAAAAGGGCGATAAAACCGAGGTGAATACCGCTGTTTCCGGCTTTTTGTTTGAGTATCTGGAGAGCTACAACGTACCCACCCACTTTGTCAAAACCATCGACAGCAAAAGTTTCGCGGCCCGTAAGCTGGAGCTTATTCCCATGTCGATTCAGGTTCACAATATCGCCGACGAGGATCTCGGCAATCGCTTTGGCCTGGAAAGCGGCAAGGTGCTGGAATTTCCCATCGTGGAAATGTATTTTCGCAAGGACGGCGGGGAAGAACACCTGATCAACGAGTATCACGCCTACGCCCTGGGGTTGTGCGACCGCAAGGAAATGACCAGCATTTCGCGCATTGCCACCAAGGTCAATGCCGTTTTGAAGTCCTTTTTTGATCGTCGCAAATTACGCCTGGTAAACTTTCGTCTGGAATTCGGCCGCGCCGGAAGCCAGATTTACCTCGCCGACGAACTGTCCCTGGATACCATGAACGTGCGTTTGGTGGATGACAAGGGCGAAATGCAAAAGGCCGATGAGGATAAAAAGACCCTCGCCGAGATCAAAGCCCGGATTACCGGCGATTAACCATGACCAACCCTGAGGTGAAACAAACTTTGCCGGTAGCAAAAGACGGAATTGGCATTATCGCGGGGACCTTTGTGGCCCTGCTGATTTTCGGGATTGTTTACGGTTTTTTCCCCCACCCCCTGGTCTTCGGATTGATGGTGCTGGTGGGATTTCTGGCCGTATTTAACCTGTTTTTCTTCCGCGATCCCAACCGGGATATTCCCCAGAACCCGCTGGCGGTTATCTCTCCCGCGGACGGGCGGGTTACCCAGATTATTGCCGTGGACGAGCCGGTGTATTTTCAGAAGAAAGTGCAGCGCATCAGCATCTTTTTGTCGGTGTTTAATGTCCATGTAAATCGCTCCCCCTATAGCGGGAAGATCGATTATTTCAATTATAAGACCGGCAAGTTTCTGGCGGCGTTCAAGGAAAAAGCCTCCATTGAAAACGAACAAACGGTGATCGGCATCTCCGGGCAAAACGGCAACCGGGTGTTGTTTAAACAGATCGCCGGGCTGATCGCCCGACGCATCGTGTGCCATTTGCGGGAAGGGGATACCGCGGTAGCCGGTAAGCGCATGGGGCTGATCCGTTATGGCAGCCGCATGGACGTCTTTCTGCCGATGGATGCTTCGGTTCAGGTTAAGGTTGGGGACACGGTGCGGGCCGGCAGCAGTGTGCTGGCAGTATTCCCGGCTTTTGGCGGGGTTTCCGTGGCAACCAAAACGATTGTGGATGTGCCCAATCCCGAGCCTTCTTCCTGAAAGGAATGACCGTTAAGGCTCTAAGAACCTTGGATCTTAAGACAGAAAAACGTTCAGCCTTTATCAAACCCTTCGCAGGATCATAGGATCAAAGGATCTTTTTGTCATCTTCCGGTCCTGAAGTCCTGTAGTCCTGTGGTCTTAAAGTCTTTCCCGGCGCCCTGGCGGTTAAAAGAAATTGGAGATAAATTGCGCGTAAACCCTGGTTTAGTCCCTGGCTTTTTTACCATGGCCAACATGTTCTGCGGGTTTTATTCGGCGGTCCTGGCCTCGCAGGGGCGTTTTATGGTGGCCTCCTGGCTGATCGTCGCGGCGGCAATCTGGGATACCCTGGACGGCAAGCTGGCCCGTTTTACCGGTAGCACCTCAAGCTTCGGCGAGCAATACGACTCCATGGCGGACGTCATCTCCTTCGGGTTGGCTCCTTCCATGCTGGCCTATTTTGTCTTCTTCAATGTCTGGGGCACCACCGGTGTGTTCCTCAGTTTTATTCCCCTGGTTTTTGCCTCCATTCGTCTGGCCCGTTTTAATCTGCGCATCGGGGAGAGCAGTCCCGGCTATTTCGAGGGCCTGCCCAGCCCGTCTGCGGCGGTTGCGGTGGCCACCTTTGTGATGTTCAATTTCGAGTTCTGGGACAAGCTGCGTTTCTCCAAGGTTTTCCTGACGGTGATGGTGCTGGTGGCTTTGCTGATGATCTCCAACATCCGCTATGAAAAGATGCCGCGTTTTTCCATTCGCAGCGATCGCGCCAACCGCATCAAAATCATCATGATGGTTGTGTCGGTAACCCTGCTGCTGCTCCTTCAGGAAATAGCTTTTTTCCCTCTGGTGGCCGGTTATATTTTGTGGGGACCGCTGCGGATTCTGTACCTGTCCTTGTCCGGAAACGGCGAGGGTGAGGATCCGGAGCCTGAGGAAGGAGACCGGGAGGAAGGCTGACCCGGCTTATTAACAATCGTTTTATCGGGAAGGATTAAGGAATGAAAGTCGCCGTAAAGGTCAAATTAAAACCCAGCATTCTGGATCCGCAGGGCAAGGCGGTTCATCAGGCCCTGCAGCAGCTCGGCTTCGACGCCATCAACGGGGTGCGCATCGGAAAATTTATTGAGCTGGAGGTGGCGGACAGCGCCGATCCGGCCGAACGGGAGCGCCAGATCGAAGAGGCTACCCGGAAATTACTCTCCAATCCGGTAATGGAAGTTTTTGAGATTGAGGCCGGGGAGGGAGAATCCTCGTGAAAAGTGCGGTAATCGTTTTCCCGGGTTCCAATTGCGACCACGATATGTTCCACGCCCTGCAAATTATGGGCAGCGAGGTCGAATACGTCTGGCATAAAACCCACGATCTGAGCGGATTCGATCTGGTGGCCTTGCCGGGGGGCTTTTCCTACGGGGACTATCTGAGATGCGGGGCCATCGCCCGCTTTTCCCCGATTATGCAGGCGGTAACCCATTTTGCCAAATCCGGCAAGCCGGTGCTGGGGGTCTGCAACGGATTTCAGATCCTGGTAGAGGCCGGGCTGTTGCCGGGGGCCCTGTTGCGCAACGAGAACCTGCGCTTTGTCTGCAAACACGTTTACCTGAAGCCGGAAAACCGGCAGACCCGCTTTACCCGCGCCATTCCGGACGGACAGTTGCTGCGGGTGCCGATTGCCCACGGCGAGGGACGTTATCTGGTGGATGGCGATACCGCGGCCCGCCTGGCGGACAACGGGCAGATCGCCTTCCGCTACGCCAATGCGGATGGAACGGGAAGCGCTAATCCCAACGGGTCCATGGATGATATTGCCGGGGTGTTTAACGCTGAAGGCAATGTGCTGGGGATGATGCCCCACCCGGAGCGGGCGGTGGAAAGCCTGCTGGGCTCGGAGGACGGGCGCTACATTTTTGAGTCCCTTTTGAGCAGTAATTGATGAAACCACAAAGTGGATTTTGGCCTTTGGATTTGTGTTTTGCGTGGCTAATATGAGATAAGTCGGCCCGGTAGAAGGCCGCAGGGTGTAAAACCGGATTATAAAATGATTAACGGAGGCTTCTATGCCGTTCAATATGGGCTGGGGCGAAATCCTGGTCATCTTTTTGCTGATCATGGTGCTTTTCGGCGCCAAACGTTTGCCGGAACTGGCGCGCTCTATGGGTCGCTCCATCAAGGAGTTTAAGCGGGCTACCCAGGATCTGCGCGACGAGTTTGATCTCGATAAAATTGAAGAGCCCTCACAACCCCGCAGTCAACAGCGCAGTGGCGAAAAGGCGACGCCGCGGTCCGATTCCCAGGATTGATGTTGACGGGGCGGGTTCGATGAAGATCCCCGCACTGTTTGATCACCTTTGAAACCATTACCGGGTCGGTCTTTGGCGCCCGGGAAACCGAATCTTCGCTCTGTCCGAACCCGGACGGGGCGTCTTTATTTCAACGTACAGGGAGAAGGGATGTCCCATCTCGAAACTGCTTTGGAACGCCGCCGCAAGTATCTGGCCGGCGAATTTACCCTGAGGGATACGGTCGACCGTTATCTCGAAACGATTGAAAAAAACCGCCATCTAAACGCTTTTGTGCGGGTGAATGCCGAAGGGGCCCGTGCCCATGCCGCGGAAATTGATGCCCGCCGTGCCGCTGGAAAACCTTTGGGTCCCCTGGCCGGGGTGGTGGTGGCCCTTAAGGACAATATCTGCCAGAAGGGCCAGATCGTCTCCTGCGCATCTAAAATTCTCGCCAATTTTGAATCTCCCTACGACGCCACGGTGGTCGAAAAAATCCAGGCCGCCGATGGGGTGGTGATTGGTCAGACCAATATGGATGAGTTTGCCATGGGTTCCTCGACTGAAAATTCCGCCTTCGGACCGGCGCTCAATCCGGTTAATCCGGAATACGTGTCCGGGGGGTCCAGCGGAGGTTCCGCGGTAGCGGTTGCCGCGGGAATGGCCGACATTTCCCTGGGGTCGGATACCGGCGGCTCCATTCGCCAGCCGGCCTCCTTTTGCGGAGTGGTGGGACTCAAACCGACTTACGGGCGCGTTTCCCGCTACGGACTGGTGGCCTTTGCTTCTTCCCTGGATCAGATTGGCCCCTTCGGCCGATCGGTTGCCGATACCGCCCTCATGCTTTCGGTGATCTCCGGTGAGGATCCCGGCGATTCCACCTGCGTGCCGGCGGCGGTGCCGGACTATGTGGCCGGCCTGGACAGCGATGTTGCCAAACTGCGCATCGGACTTCCCGAAGAGTGTTTTGGCGAGGGGCTGGATCCCGAGGTCAAGGACGCCATCAATGCGGTTCTGGATAAGCTGCGCGCGGACGGTCACGAAACGGTGCCGGTCCACCTGCGCATGACGGACTACGCCATCGCCACCTATTACATCATCGCCACAGCGGAGGCCTCTTCCAACCTGGCCCGTTACGACGGGGTTCGCTACGGGGTTCGTTCTCCCCGGGCCGATGCGCTGGAGGACATGTATCTTCATACCCGCAGCGAAGGCTTCGGGGCCGAGGTTAAACGGCGAATTATGCTGGGCACTTATGTGCTTTCGGCGGGCTATTACGACGCGTATTATAAAAAAGCCCAGCAGGTGAGGCGTCTGATCCGCCGGGAATACGACAAAGCTTTTGAATCGGTCGACATCTTGCTGACCCCCACCACCCCCACGCCGGCGTTCCGGCTTGGGGAAAAAGCCGATGATCCCCTGCAAATGTATCTGTCCGACATTTATACCGTAACGGTAAACCTGGCCGGAACCTGTGCATTGAGCATGCCCTGCGGCACCAGCAGCAGCGGAATGCCGATCGGATTGCAGCTGATCGGACAGCCTTTTAAGGAGAGCGAGTTGCTGGCTATGGCCCATAAGGTTGAGGGAATGCTGTAGCGAAAGGGCGAGGGGGCGAGGGGGCGAAAGGGCGAGGGGGAGAAAGGGCGAGGGGGCGAAAGGGCGAGGGGGCGCAACAATCAATTATCAACAATCAAT